>JAFGTG010000225.1 GCA_016934255.1 Sedimentisphaerales bacterium | reverse complement strand
CTACCCGGAAGATATCGAGCACGTAA
This sequence comes from Sedimentisphaerales bacterium, assembly GCA_016934255.1. Taxonomy (GTDB): domain Bacteria; phylum Planctomycetota; class Phycisphaerae; order Sedimentisphaerales; family Anaerobacaceae; genus JAFGTG01. Next base: position 3,120 of record JAFGTG010000225.1, on the reverse strand, counting down.
GAATCATCGTCGGAGATATCGATCAGAGCCGCTGTACGCTCGTATTGCTTACTGTTTACTAAATTAGCGCCGGAAGCACGAACTGCACGAAACTGCTTACCATCGGCCCAAAGAGTGGTTTGGCCGGCGCCGCTATTGTCCTTGCCGTCAACGACGACCGTAGGATGGGACGCCGTTTGATAGTACCACTTTACCTGTTGCGTATCCCAGCCGCCAAACTGGACCGGTGGATAGCCCAGGTCCGGCATCAAATCAAGGCCCTTGGCATACAAAGACAAAACCATCCCGTCTTTGTGGCCGTGTCTGCCGCCGGAATCATAATCCAATGCGAGGGCCCTTGCATGATCTCCCTCGCCCGAACGCAAAATGGCTAAATGCCATTGCTTCTTGTCGATACTGGCCGGGCGAATCTCCGTACCCACTCGTTCGATGACTTCTTTCACCCTGTTTTGTAAGCCCTCCGGATTTTCGCAAAAAATATCATAAGGCAATCCATCCAGCTTATAAGAATTTTCCCGGTAAAGTACCTGAGCATAGACCGGATCCCCGGTGATTTCGTACATTTTCCAAAAGAAATTGTATGCCGACGGATCCAATCCGGGATTCTTCGAAAAATGAATCATATAGCCCTGCTTTCGCCCAAACGTCCCGCCATCGCCCGGAAGGACATTGTACGTATCAAGCACGCGCGTATCGACGTGAAAGCGGTAGGTCTTCAGTAAGTTTGGAAGAAGATCAATCATGTTGCTTACAAAACCGGACTCGACGCGCTCAAAATGACCGAGAAAGCTCAGGACGTGATTCAAACCCAGCGAAGAATATCCACCTTTCTCACCGGTCACACCATCGACACGTACGGCTTCTTCCATCCATTTCTGAATCTCCGCAATGATCTCTTCGCGTTTCTCAGGCCAATCAAGAATCGTTTTAACGTACGCTTCGGCGATTTCTTTAAGAGGGAAGTTATTACGGATTTTCTTCGGATGGCGGAGGGAATCTCGAAGGATGCGGTCTTCAATATTGCGCCGGACATCGGCATAAGACGACTTCGGATTATCCAGTTTGTATTGCTTTGCCTTTCGCGAGAGAAAGCGAATCAATGGCTGATTGTCCGGCCAGTTGCCTCGTACTTTGTCATAAGCGAGGGCGATGGCCCGTAATTCCTCGCCTGCCTGCTGCCAATACGAAATGTAGCCCCACGAGTAATTGATTCTCTCATACATCCAGCCCTGGGTGCGAAAATCGAAATCGGGATAGAGGTCCGCCACCCGGTCGAGGAGGATACCGGCCTTGCGAGCATAAACCGGATCGCCCGTGACCACATAAGCGTCGGCCAGATTCTCGATACCGGCCAGAACAACTTGTTTCCATTGGCCATAAACAAGGTACGTCGCAATGAAATGCCAGGTATGTTCGCCATCGGAGTACCCTTTTCCGGCATCAATACCAAACTTATGCAAGGGATCCTCCGGATCCGGATGTTCGGTATTATAAAGCAAACTCCGATCGGCCAGATGATGTTGAAAGATGCCGTTCTCATCGAGGCCGGACAGGTAGAATTTATGGAAATCATTCTTGGGAAAGAATTCCCCGCAATGAGGACACTGAAGCTTCCAGGGATCTTTCCTGGCATCGATCTTCCAGTTGTACATCACCACGTCTTTCTTGCAGGCGGGACAATGGCCATCCGACCAGACCATCCAGGCGCGTTCGAGCGTATAGGGAAACATCAGGTTCCAAAGCTCATCGTCCGACAGTTCCATCCATGGCTCAGCGCGGGCAACGATATCTTTCACGGCTTGAGCCGCCCAGGGATATCTCTGAGCGTTGCCCCGGACCTTATTTATAAGCTCGGGCGGAAAGAAAAAGCTTGTTTGGGCATAGACGGACTCAGCGGTTTGTATCCCAAATACACACAGCCCCAAAAATAGGAAACATCCTGAATAATTCAAAAACCAACGAATGCCTGACTTATGAACTGACCTTAAAAGATATGTATGTATTATTTGAAGCAGCGATTTCATTTTCATTGACAGGATAACATTGTTGCCATTATGCAATTTAACGCAGATTCGAACTTAAGATTTTCCGTTATTTTCTTCTACCTTGTTCCGTCGCCCGGTCTTTTCAATATCTTATCAAGCCCCGAGGATGGAACCGTCTAATTCGTCCGACTTGTTTTTCCGCTTCAGCTTCTCGTCCACAATCGAGAAAATCCTTTGCCCGATCGTTTTTGTCTCGGCCATGTCCGGTAGGAAACTTATCAGCGTCTCCAGGTAGCGCCGCTCTTTGATCTGTTCCAGCGTCACCGTGAAGTTAATGTCATGAACCCATCCAAGCTGTACGAGCCTCATATCGTTTAGCGACCGCAAATCACTATAATCGATCGATTCACCGCGGAGTAACTTTTCGACAACATGAGGCGAATACTCCGGAGGATCGGGAAATCCAAGCCCCAAACTGTCATTTAGGGGATCATCCATACGTCGCTTATAATAGCGCATGATGACTTTATAGATATCCAGTTTGTCGGCGTCGCGGATGAGCTGCGCATATATCAAACACGGGCCATCCAGATCCTTCGGTAATTGTTTGTCGGCGTGGTATTCGACGGCTTTGAGAATCCATTCCTGCTCGGATTCACCGAGTGACTCGAGCACGCGCTCCTGCTTGAGAATTTGCACGCCTAACAACGCATGACGAATGCTGATCGCATCGTGAAACGTTCGGAATCGGACGAACTGCTCGAATCGCCCGATGTCGTGAAACAGGGCGACGGCTTCCGCAATGCGTTGTTGCGGGGCCGATAAACCCACTCGCTCTGCGATGTGTCGTATTTCCTGGCAGACCCGCAGTGTGTGGCCCTGCTTATGCTTCACGTTGGCATTGATATATTCGTCATCTCCGTAAAAACCGGCGACATACTCCTCAAACCAGTCTCGAAACTCATCTAACTGTCTTTGTTCCATACAACCTTACCTATTAGACTAAAACAACCCTCATCGTTAGTATAATCTGAACTTTTGCAAAATTGAAGTTAGGCATACTTTTGGAAAGAAAAAATCTTGTCTATGGTGAAATTCGCGTGAGTTTCAAAATCCAATCTCCCTCGCCGGGCGG
>JAFGTG010000224.1 GCA_016934255.1 Sedimentisphaerales bacterium | reverse complement strand
ATCTGGCCGACATCAAACGCTCTCCCAAACTTGTTCGTTCCTTTTTTCGCGCCCCAAGTGTAGCCTATACTATGTACTGATTAGTAAAGCGCAAAACGGTATAAAACGGTAGTTGTATTTTAGCAATGTTGGGATGCTTTTCTTTCAGGTTTGCCGTATGGGGAGTAGACCATTTTTGAACGGGAATATAGCCTATCTCCGCGGTTTTTTAATCCCAGTTGTGATGGTTTCGATGTTGACGTCAGACAATCCTGCTTTAGTCCCAACTCATACATATGAGCCAAAGATCCAGGAGTCCTGCTACAACCATAGCTATCCTAAAGCGTACGGTTCTGTTCCCAAGAATAGCATCTGTCACTGTTTGCGTAGCCTCCGGGACGTCTCACTGAGGGGATTAGCTTTGTACACGCCGCAATGCAATCTTCAGCTGATATTCTGGGGACGGCCAAGCAGATTACAATTTCCCTTGGCGAAACGCCCAAGGAGCAAAGCCATCATAAGCAGGATTCTTTGTTAAGTTTCTCTGATTGGTTGCATCCGTATTCATAATACAAATCTCATAATTGCCATTAATATTTGAGAGAAAAACTATTTCCTTTCCATCCGAAGACCAAGAAGGGGATCCGTCGTAAGAAGGATTGTCTGTTAGCCTTGTTTGATTACTGCCATCAACATTCATGACATAGACTTCGGCATTGCCGTCTCTATCTGAGATAAAAGCTATTTTCTTTCCATCCGGAGACCAAGAAGGGGATCCGTCATAAGAAGGATTGTCTGTTAACCTTGTTTGCTTACTCCCATCTGCATTCATAACATAGACTTCGGCATTTCCATCTCTTGTTGATGCAAAACACATTTGTTTTCCATCAGGAGACCAGGCCTGACGAAGGGACACATTGCAGCAACCAGAATTATTTGTTAATCTTGTTTGCTTACTGCCATCAACATTCATGACATAAATTTCAGGACTTCCATCTCTATGTGATGAGAACGTTATTTTACTTCCATCCGGAAGCCAAGATGGAAATCCATCGTAAGTAGTACTATTTGTCAAATTCGTTTGATTTGCTCCATCTGTATCCATAACATAAATATCGAAATCACCGTCTCGATCTGATGAGAAAGCTATTTTCGTTCCGTCTGGCGACAAAGATGGAAACAAATCCATAGCAGGATTATTTGTCAACCTTGTTTGTTTATCTCCATCTGGATTCATAACATAGATTTCATAATTGCCGTCTCTGGTTGAAGTAAAAGTAATCCGGTTTTGTCTGTACAACTGATCTTTTGCAGAAGCTAAGACCTTCCGAGAGAGTGAAATTGGAGCGGCTAACAAAATCATAACGATAACAATGAGAAGGCATGTGTTCATTGAAATGTGACATAGTCTGATACTCCGGTTATGAAGTATTATGATCACGATTGACCTCCTTTCCAGCTATATAGAATGGGCAAACTAACAATGTACATAAGGTTTTCAGATAACACGCCTGAATCCTGTCTCTCAGTCGCAGGACGATCATTGAATTATCTTAACAACTACCCTCCCCAAACTCAAAGATAAATCCCGCCTTGTCTTGATGATTGGCCATGCCAATTCAAGAAGAAAACAGGGGCATATTGCGCACTCCTGTCCTATCTCAAGAAGACAAGCTGTCCGTCAATCCGAACCATTGACAGAGTGTAAGCAACGCTGCTCGCTTCAACGTTCGAAATAAGTAGTAACTTCAATCTTTACAAAGGATTCGAGTCCCAACCGTAAAACAGCCAAAACAGTATGTACTGCTTTAAGACGGTATAAAACGGTAGAGATACATATGGAATGCTTAGGCCCATATCTATAAGTTATTACAAGGATTTTGCAAAATAGAAGTTAGGCCTATATTATTTCAGAAAATCTGTTTTACGATTTTCTGAAAATTATGGGCTTGTTATCATACCATAGTGTTGATTCGAATTTTATACCTCGTGTTTTAGAAAGAAAAAATCGAAAAAGAAGATTTTTCTTTCCAAAAGTATGCCTAACTTCAATTTTGCAAAAGTTCAGTTATTATTAAAAATGATTTACAACTCCCCGAGTAGGGCTTCGAACCTACAACCTAGCCGTTAACAGGAATCCTGTGGTATCATCTCCATTACCGTATTCCACCATCCGCCGGCACGCCGAAATCGTACGGCGTCAGCTCCAGGGGATCCACATAATCACAATGACCATCAATATACATGCAATTGATCCATTTTTTATGACGATCGCGCGCCATACGCCGCGTATTATCCGGCGCCGACGGTAAATGATTCGCGCTCCAGACGTCCAGCGACTGCATTTTGACTTTCATCGTATCGGCAGGATCGTCTTTGAGAATGATCTTAATGTGGTCCACATCGGCCGTATATTCGTAATCCGCCATAAAAATCGTCTTGCCCTGACGGGGAAAATCATCCAGTCTGGAAAAACCGAAAAATTCCGTCCCGCTCCCCTTTAAGTCGAAGGCGTTCGTACAATAATCGACAGTTTGCTCTTTAATCGGGTAGCTCGGACAATCATAAATCCCCACTTCGTGATAGTTTTCAACGTTGTCGGATAATCCCCCGACATAGGGCATAAACAGAACCGGCCATCTCATATCGATACCCGTGTAGATATCCACGCCCGGTCGTAACTCCGCGCGGGGGACTTTATATCCGAAATCAGCCGCATAGAGATGCATGGCTAAACCAATCTGTTTGAGATTGGCCAGGCACCGGGTCCGTCTTGCCTGCTCCTTGGCCCTGCTTAATGCGGGCATCAATATCCCCAGCAACAATGCGATGATGGCAATAACAACCAACAGTTCGATCAGTGTAAAACCCCGTGTGCATCTTGTACTTTTTGCGTTTGCAGACATGATATAGACTCCTCTATTTCTATAACTAACGAATCCATTTCGATACATGCCGTCCTGGCTTGACAACAAACTGTGTTATTATATCTTTGAAAACTATCTTTTGCAATGAAAAATATTAGAACAAAACGCGAATGGAGTACGAAAAATCCCGATTCTAAGCCAAATTTTCGTTGAATTATTGTATCCCGGTTTGTAAAATAATTGTACACAGTGAATCACAATCCATGACTGGTTTTCTGTTCAATAAGCCAGATTTGGTATGTGGCCCAGCTCGAAAAGAACAGATCATTTTTGAAGGAGGTGTATTATGGCAAGACGTATGCTCGTCGTTCTGTTGGCGTTTTCTTTCGGAGCGGCCTGTTTCGCCCAAGAGACCACCATCATCTATCAAGGTGTTGTAACCGACACCTATCATGACACTCCCCTCACTTGGACGTCGGCACGGGTCCAGGGACCGAATGCCGCGGGGAGCGGCTCGGCTACAATGAAATTCGGCCTGGCCCTTCCGGGAAGCTATCGGGCCGATGCCAACGAGGTATATCCTTTGGTCTTGTATCTTCACGGCGCCGGCGCTCGCGGCAGCAATATTTCAGAGGTCATCAAACGGACAACGGCACAACACTTTGCCTGGCAAGCCCAAGAAACGACGGAATATGGCGCCTTTGTCGTAGCGCCCCAAGTTCCCTCGGGCCAAAAGTGGGCCGAGACTCCCTGGGAGAATGGGCCTTATGTGCAATCTGAAGCCACATATACCGACTCGATGTGCTTAACGGTGAATTTGATCCACTACTTAACCGATCCCAACAATAACGCGGAATTAGCGGTCTCCTTAGGCATTGACGCCCTCGATATCGACACGACAAGGCTCTATCTGGTAGGGGATTCCATGGGAGCATACGGCACGTGGGATCTGATTGCTTGGGAGCCGGGACTCTTCGCTGCCGCGATAGCCGCCTCAGGCAGTGGTCCGAAGAATAAATTGGATGAGATTCTTCAGACCCCTTTGTGGGCCATCCATGGCAAGACAGACACCGTCGTACCTAACCAATTACCCCGTGCGAATAATCCGGATGGAGCCGGCTCTTTAGGAATGTTAGCATTGATCGATCCGGCTTTTGACAATACCCTGTCCACCGATCTCGTGCGTCTGGATGACTATACCATCCGTGAAGACGATCCAAACACCCTGGACACCTTGATTTATACGGAATTCCCCACCGGCTTCGAGCACGCCACCGTCGCCATGCAGTGGACTTCGCTTATGAGCGGTACTTCGGAATGGCTCTTTTCCTTTCCATTGACGGAAAAACCCGCACCAACGGTCGGCCCCCTGGAAAGCCTGGAAGCCGATGAAACGGGTATGATTTTAGCCATTAACGGGATCGGCATCAGCGAGCTAATTCTTGGCGTCACCACCTTCCCCAATCCTCCCAAACACGCTGATCCTAATTATCACGCGGATAAGGCGGATAATTGGGACCTGAGCAACGGAGCCAGTGGTGACGACCAGCCCTATTACGACACCCTGTTCGCCGAACCGGTAACGACGATCTTCCTCGTGGAAAACAATGGTAACGACAGCGGTTATTTCCAGGCCCTGGATGCAGACGGCTACGAAGTTGGGTCCATGGTCCCCTTTACTGCAAACGTGGATTATCTGAAAACCGATTACCGGTTTTTCCTTAACCAGAGGGCATCCGGCATCATGTTCCAACCGCCTTATCCGGTGTATGGTCTGCGTATTATCAAGCCGGATGATGGTCCACTCGGCTTCGATGCTTTAAGTGTATCGGGCGTACCTGTTCCATAACATTGAATTGAACGAGCGGATTCAATCCTGGAGTGCAACAGAATTGAATCCTTCCAACTTATTTCCTTATTGTAGAAAAGAACGGTGGACAGCCGATTGGCCCACAACAGTGTCGAAAAGCACAACCTCATCTATGAGACCTGAAAAGGTATTATTGTCAGGGTTGTGCATGGCGCCAATACGCACATTCTCGACATTACCTGTGTATATTTCCCCTTCTTCCATTTTGTAAATGGTTCTACGTTCGCCATCCACATACAATAGGACGTCGCTGATGAGGGGACGTTCGGGATCAACCGGATCGAGCATAACGGCGATGTGATGCCAATCGCCATCTCCGATCTGCTGTTCGTTGGCAGAAACGAAACCCGCCCCGCAGGACAACCTGAGTCTTTGATCTTCATCAACCTCCAAGAGCCAATAGGTCCCTGGCTCGTCCTTCCCCCAGGCAATGACAGGAAGCGAGCTCGTGGAAACTCCCTGTGTTTTAATCCAGGCGAGGACGGCACGAGGATTCTTGCCACTGACGCACGGATAGTTCTCCACCTCCACGTAATCATCCTTACCGTCGAATTCCAAGGCGCCACCCAAATGGCCTGTTACCCACTGAGTATCATCCCCGGTGAAACCTACAAGAGTACCATCGTGAGAATCCATCCCGTCGGTGGCGACCAAGCCGACAGTTTCATCCAGTGACCAATATGCTATCGGCGCAGGACTTGTAACATCTCGATTCCATACCTCACCCAAAGCGGCCAAGTCTTTGTTGTCAATCCGGTCATCGGGTGGATCCGACACATCACAGGAAGAATTCCAATTCGCCGTTCCCGGCTCCGTCAGCCACGCCGAGGAGAGCGCCAACAAATCACTTTCATTGACGATGTGATCGCCCGTACAGTCTTGTCGCATCGACCCATCCGTTGAAAACGAGTACGTTCGTGTAAACGTCGTGCTTTCTCCGGGAGTTAGCGTGATGAAGACGAATTGCTCGGGCGACACCTGGTATGAAGTTGTCCAAATGCCGACATAAGCCGATCTAAGTGTTGAATCGATAATCACCCTTTGGCCGAAATCGCTTT
>JAFGTG010000223.1 GCA_016934255.1 Sedimentisphaerales bacterium | reverse complement strand
CCGTCGGGATAAGCGAATCCGGGAAAGCCGGCGATATAAAACGTTTCGCTCTGGTTGCCCCGGAACACGTCTGAATCTATTGTGGCCTCGTCCACGGCCTGATAATCCTCACCCAGATACACATCGTGTGAAACGGCGAAATCGCCCGCCTGCCAGGCTAAGTTTACCCAGGACGCGGCATGGAGGGCGCCGTCGGCGGGATTGGGGTTTGAGGCCTGTGGATAATCACCGAAATTACTTTGCCCGGCATAACCCAGGGTTAATATTTCATCGGACGTGAGGGGGACATCCCAGATAGCGACGGTCGATACATTGATGGGAGCGTCATCGCCGTCCTGGTTATAGCCGGCGGCAAAGAGCAGAATCGTATCGGCAAGGCTGAAACGACCATCGACTCCCTGCTGATTTCCCTTGAAGATTTCCACTCCATCGATATAGAGGTCGTGTCGCACGCCGTTATCGACCACGACCACCATGCGATACCAGGTGTTGGGCTGGGTGGTATAACCATGCGCGCTGGAGTACCCCACGGCGCCGATCCCGATCGCCCCGGATGAATTGATGGTCCAGTCGGCGTCATCGGCGTTCGTCGGATCCAACTGAAAGAAATCGTTATAACCACTGGGGGGATCGGACAGACTGCTGGCCGGATAGCTGAAATCAATGAGCAGGGACCATTCGTTGACTTTGGTTCCGCCGCCGTTGGCGGCGATCCCATGCGTGCAGATGTAGTAACTGTCTTCGCCGATCAGCATGGCCCCGTCTTCGGGGGTGACGCCCGCGGTATCCTGGTCGGTACCGAAGATTTCCAGGGGGGCGCCGATCGTCGCACTATATGGATCCGTTCCACTGAATTCCCACAAACCTTTCGGTTCGGGAACGGACGCCCGTACCTGCACTGTCAACGTCACAATCAGAAACCAAAAACCAAGCCTTTTCATAATTCTCTCCTCATATAGTCAAGTCAACAATATTAGGTACTGATCTCCGATAGATCAGTCTGCTTCTACTTGATTCTGCAAGGGCTCAATCGTTGTATCTCGATCTGATATGTCCCATTGCACGGTTAACAAACACGATCTTCTTCACATGCCACACGAACAATCTTACCATATACTCCTTAAAATCACAAGAGATTACCACTCTCAAAGCCACTTTTTGAAAATCCCCAATCCGTGGTATTTTCTAAACGGTGTTACCAAAATCTCCTGTTTTACGGCATTTTCATCCGTCTCAGCCCCAAAGAGACGGTCTTTTCATATTTAAAAAAGAGCCGGCAGAGATATGTATTGCCGGCCCTTTGGACAATTGTTAGCGTTTTGTTTGCCTGTTGCTGCTGATGCACAATATATTAAGCTTATGGAACCTCCTCGAATAAGTGTTCGGCAAGCACGACGAGGTCTTGGACATCGACAATGCCATCACCCATGGGGGCAGGTCCGATGTCGCATAGGGGATAATTTTCCCCCCAGTGGTCCACGATCATGCACATATCTTGAGCATCGACGATTCCATCTCCATTCAAATCGACGACCGGTAGGATTGGTGCGCACCGAACATAACCACCAACGTAACCATACGTGAATAGGATTGCTTTTCCGTCATATGAAATCCAGGGACGATGATCCACACCTGAACTGTTGATCGGTAGGCCGATATTGACCGGCGCACCCCAGTCTCCCTCTGGCGTTTTTTCTGATGTTTGCCATGTCATCATCCAAAGATCTTGATCCCCCATCCCGCCAGACAGAGAATCACTTGAAAAAACAAGATGCAATCCGTCAGGTGATATGGCAGGATATGTTCCACGAATCGTGGATGAAATAACTTTCGTTTCCGTCCAAGGACTGTCTTTTGTTGGCCGTGTGGCCACTCGCAATTCATTGCCGCTTTTGTAACTACTACCGGTTCCATAATATAACTCCAAACCGTCGGCAGAGATGCTTCCCATAGTTTGTTCAGATGAACTGTTAATCATAGGTCCAAGATTTTCAGCCGGTTGCCAGTCATCATGAATATTTTGCCGTCGTGCAACATAGATCTGAAAACTACCGGTGCGCCTGGAGGCAAAGTAGAGTTCCAAACCATCCGCCGATATCCTTGGTGTCCATTCATGCGACGAGCTATTCACTTCTGATCCCAGAGGCACTGCTTCACCCCAATCATCATTTGTTGTGGTCCGCGTCGTTACCCAAATATCCGTTTGCCCATCCTGCCACTCGTCAAAATACAGCGCCAGACCATCGGCCGATATAGAGGCACTATATTCTGTATTACCGTTTTTGCCATGGGAGCCTATGCTGGTCGGCTCACCAAAGATAAAGTCTGCCTTGGAAATGCTCCCGGATAAACCTGCAATCAGAATCAGAGTGACGAACTGCTTGAACGGTTTCATGATTTTCTCTCCTTCTCTTAAAATGGATTAACGATGTTTATTATTTGAATGCGAGAACATAATTCTTAAATGAATAAACGAAGCTATTTCTGTACCATTCGCTCACCTCCTCTCTACATCGTGCAGTTTTGCTTTCCATCGCTTCGCGATTTCAGGTTTTCCAGTGCTTTCGGTTTCTTCAATGATCTCTTTGATTACGTCTTGATAAGAAGATATCTCCTCCGGGAAACGCTCCATGAGCCTTTCCGCCTGATGAATAAGGAGTTCTGCCGCCGTGTGGCGATCATACTTGCAGTACATGTGCGTCCAGTGCAGAATCGCGTGACAGGCGGGATCGTTGGGTTCATTGATAAGTCGAACGCATTGATCGATATCCCGTTGCGCCCGGTCATAGTCTTTGGCCGCCAATGAGACAACAGCGCGGGAAACATAGTTCTCGGCCCATGAGGGATCGGCTTCGATCCTTTGGTTCCATTTTTCCGATAACCATTTCAAGAACTCATCCGTCGTCAGGGCGGGAGCCAGGGCCTCGGCGGGAGACATCGTCGGGTCTATATCCAGGATCCAAACGTATTGGTCATCATACGGAACGACGATGAGTTGAGATCCATCAGGAGACCAGATGGTCCTGCACCACGGCCGTGTCAGATTGAGTACGTGGGAGGCCTCTTTCTTCTCAATATCGAACAGGCACATGCCCAACTGATTGTAATGGGACGATGAATTGAATATCAGCGTTTTCCCGTCGGCGTGCCACTGCAACTGGTTGGCCCAGCTCTCAAGCGGCCAGGGCAGCTCCCATCGCGCTATTTCTTGTCCTCCGGGAAACGTCAGCACGCGGATTCGTCCCATTCTTTCAATGGCGATTAAGCTCCCGTTAGGCGATATGCAAAAGCAATCGAAGATGGACCCCGGCTCATCGAGCGCGAGTGCGGAATCTGAACCTGGTGCGGTTATATCGACCGAGCAGATTCCCCCGGTGTGTCTGTCTCGGAAGAAGATATGCCTGGAATCCCGGGACCAGCATGCTCTATGTCCCGACGTCAGTCTGCGCGGCTCACCGCCGGCCGCCGGCACCAGCCAGATCTCGCGTCCCTCGTCTTCGCTTTGATGTGTAAAGGCGATGTGATGACCATCAGGAGACCAGACCGGGTTCACTCCGAATCTGGCGACCAGCCGTGTGTTGCCGGTTCTAATGTCCATAATCTCAATGCAATACGCCGTGGATTCGGGCTCTATTCCCTCCAGTGTACCTGGTAGCCAACTGAAGGTCGTGTATCGCCGGTAGGCTATCTGCTGTCCGTCGGGAGACCAATCTCCCAGCCACGTTCCCCAGCGAATGGGAAGGCGTCTTCCTTTCTTCTCCAGCAAGTCGTATAGATCCGCCGCCTGTTGCATCAGGCAGAATGGGTATCTGGACGGGATATCCGGTTTCAGCCCGAATGTTTGTTCTGTGCCCAGAAGCCCAAACACGTATGTCTCTAAACCTGACTTGAAAAAACGGGCTTTTCTTGTACCCAGCTTGGCGGCCTTCTGGTACTCGCCCTGCGCCTTCTCATATTCCCCCAGGGCCAAATATGCGCAGAAAACAGGAATGCGACGCGCATCGGGTCTCAAGAGAGAATACTTCTCGGCATCCTCAAGAGCGGCTGTAAAGTCACCACTGCGCATGTATGTTTTTCTACGCTGATCGTAGAGCCTGGGCAGTTCATCCGGAATACTGCAGAGCGTGATAGCCTTGGCATGGTCCTTTAGGGCTTCCGCAAATTGGCCTGTCTCCCGCAGGACGATCGCGCGCAGGGCGTAGCCAAGATAATCGTGAGGACGCAAGACGATCAAGACACCCACATCCTCCACCATCTTCTGGTGCTCTTTCAGACTGTGGTACGCAAAGGCCCGGGCCTTGCGCGCGGCGTAATGCCGCGGATCAAGCTCGATGGCCTTCGACAACCATATAAGGGCATCGTCTGGCGAGGCCGCGGTCATGGCGCGCAGGTAGAACGCTTCCGCGGTCTGAGGTTCTAAGGATTCAGCCATCTGTTTGTGTTGGCGGGCTCGGGTCGGATTGACTGTGAGAGTGGCCCGCGCCAGCAGAGCGTGGGCAGACCCGGCGATTTCGGACTCGGCTTGGGTCAGTTGGAGCAACTGGTCTTCTGCACGATCAAACCGCCCCAGTTCGAGGAGCAACTGGGCACGGAGCAAGTGAGCTTTCGGACCCAGGTCATGTGCGTTGAGTGTCTCTTCGATTTCATCCAGAGCCGCCTGGTATCGGCCCTCTTCATATAAGCGATGGACTGTCGACAGCTTGTTGTCGACGTCGGCCCTGGTTTCCAGTTGCACTACGGTATGAAGCGCCTGACGCATCCGAAGATAGAGCGACGTGCCAACCACCAGACCCGCGAGGACGACTATCGCCACTGTCGTGACCGCTGTGACAGAGACTCGGTGTCGTTTGATAAATTTCTTGAAGCGATATGTTGCACTGGGCGGTCCGGCGAAGACCGGTTCGTTGTTCAAGTAACGTTTAATATCAACGGCGAACTCAGCGACAGAATCGTATCGTCGATCCCGGTCTTTCTCTAACGTCTTCATCACGATCCAGTCCAAATCGTCACGCACCTTTCGTAGGGCCGGCCCCCCGCGGCCGCCCGACGTTGGGCAGCACCGTAAGGCGTCCCTCACGGGAGCACCGGGGCCTGCCCCTACCGATCGGTGTTCCCGCGTGGTTGTCCGAATCCTCGTCGAGGGTTTGACGGGTTGCTCCTCGCGGATGATTCGCTGTATTTCTTGATAGCTTTTACTCAGAAGATATTCCGAGGTAAACGGGGGCGAGCCGGTCAGCAATTCATATAAAAGCGTGCCTAATGAATAGACATCTGTTCGAATATCAATATCCAGACCGCTCATTTCGGCTTGCTCGGGACTCATGTAGGCCGGGGTGCCGATGATCTGGGCGTAGCGGGTGAAAAGCGTCTTTTCCGTGAGTTGGCGGTTGACGGCCTTGGCGATGCCGAAGTCGATGACCTTGGGGACCGGTACGCCGTCGTGGAGTGTGACCATGACATTCGTGGGCTTGATATCGCGATGGATGATGCCCTTTTGGTGGGCATGCTGGACGGCCTGGCAGACCTGGACGAACAATTTGAGTCGCTCGCGCGTGCTCAGATTGTTTGTATCACAAAAGTCGGTGATCGAGGCCCCTTTGACGAGCTCCATGACGAAGTACGGCCGGCCCGTCTCGGTCGCCCCGGCGTCCAATACTTT
>JAFGTG010000222.1 GCA_016934255.1 Sedimentisphaerales bacterium | reverse complement strand
CTGAAAGTCTGGCCTGTGATGATTTTCATCGTGCCGGGTCTTATCGCTTATGCACTGCATCAAAAAGGACTGATTACTATTCCCACGAAAATCGCTGATGGCAAGGAAGTGCTCGATGGCGACCGGGTTTTCGCAGTCATGGTCAATTCGTTACTGCCGGTCGGTCTGCGCGGTCTCGTTGTCGGAGGGCTCCTGGCCGCCTTGATGAGTTCGCTGTCGTCGCTTTTTAATTCCTGTGCCTCCCTCTTTACCGTGGATATTTATGAAAAGATTAATCCGAAAGCCTCTGAACGACATCTCGTCACAGTGGGTCGACTCGCAACAATGGTGGTGGTTGTGATGGGGATCATCTGGATTCCCGTGATGGAGCGAATTTCTCAGGGCGGATTGTATAAATATCTCCAGAGTGTTCAAGGATACCTGGCGCCACCTATCACGGCGGTATTTCTGCTCGGTTTCTTCTGTAAGCGGATTAACGGCAAAGGTGCAGTGGCGGGACTGTCTATCGGTCTTATCGCTGGAATGGCCAAGCTGGCCATCCAGGCTTTGACAGGAGGAGATGACCCGATCATAACATGGCCCGGCTTCCTGGTCGATATCGGAGAATACAACTTCCTCTTTGCTTCAGGCTGGCTGCTTTTAATAAGTATTGTAAGCATCGTTGGCGTCTCGCTGTTAACAGCTCCACCGAATTATGAGAAAATCGCCGAACTGACCTACGCGACAGCCACGCCCGAACAGAAGAAGGAAAGCCGCGAAAGCTGGGGGCTTGTGGAAGTCCTGATGACGGTTGTCATTTTAGGCCTGGTGCTTGGCATGTATCTATATTTCAGTTTCTGGTTAAAATAATAACTACATAAATAGCATTGTTACAAAGGGAGGCTATGTCATGCCTTATACAATTGGCTTAGATTACGGTACGAATTCGGTCAGGTGCCTGATTGTTGATGTCACGAACGGCAACGAACTGGCGACGGCGGTCTGGGAATATGAAACAGGCGAAGCCGGCATCATTCTCGATCCGTCCGATCATAATCTCGCAAGGCAGAATCCCGAGGATTATCTTAAGGGAATGAAAATAACGATTGGCCAGGCCATCGCCCAGGCGAAGGAAACGAATAAGAGCTTTGATACGAACCAGATCATCGGTATCGGTGTGGATACGACCGGTTCGACTCCCATCCCGGTCGACAAAAACGGCACGCCTTTAAGCATGTTGGATGAATTCAAGGATAATCCCAATGCCTGCGC
Source organism: Sedimentisphaerales bacterium (assembly GCA_016934255.1). Lineage (GTDB taxonomy): Bacteria > Planctomycetota > Phycisphaerae > Sedimentisphaerales > Anaerobacaceae > JAFGTG01. The sequence continues at coordinate 21,302 of JAFGTG010000222.1, read as the reverse complement.
CTGGCTATGGAAAGACCACACCGGCCACGCTGAAGCCGCCGAAATCACTCAACTGGCCGAGAAAGACCATCCCGAGTACCTCGCCCGATGCGGCGGTACGTATTCCTCGGAATGGTTTTTCAGCAAAATTCTTCATTGCCTTCGCGTTGATCCGAAAGTCTTCGACGCGGCTTATACATGGGTGGAACACGCCGATTGGTTACCCGCTATTTTAACGGGTAACGAAGCGCCGGACAAGCTCAGACGGTGTCGCTGCGCCGCCGGGCATAAAGCGATGTTCAACGATGACTGGGGAGGTTACCCCGCCGCGGAATTTCTTTCCAAGCTCGATCCAAAACTCGGCGAACTTCGCAAAACATTGAGCGACCAGACCTACGCTGTGGATCAAGCGGCTGGACAACTCACGGAACAATGGGCGACGGAACTCGGTCTGCCCGCGGGTATTCCCGTCGCGATGGGCGCCTTCGATGCTCATTTAGGCGCGGTCGGTTCCGGTATCGCTCCGGGCAAACTGGTCAAGATCATCGGCACCAGCACGTGCGATATGCTTGTGAGTCCATCGGATCAAAAGCTGGCGGACATCCCCGGCATCTGTGGCGTCGTGGACGGTTCCATCCTCCCGGGACATTATGGGCTGGAAGCGGGCCAGTCCGCCGTCGGTGATATCTTCAACTGGTTCGTTAATTATATTCAAGCAGGAGGGAAGGAAGCGGGTTCCCACGAGGCGCTCACTGAAAAAGCCGCCAAGCTCAAACCGGGTCAATCCGGCCTCTTAGCCCTCGATTGGAACAACGGTAACCGAACCATTCTGGTGGACCAGCGATTGACCGGGCTGCTGATAGGTCAAACCCTGCATACAAAACCGGAAGAGATTTACCGGGCCTTAATCGAAGCCACGGCGTTCGGCGCTTTGACGATTATCAACCGGTTCGAGGAATATGGCGTTAAGGTCTCCGAAGTCATTAATTGCGGCGGTATCGCCGAGAAAAATGCTCTGCTCATGCAAATTTACGCCGACGCCACCGGCCGAGAAATGAAAGTCTCCCGCTCGGCCCAGAGTTGTGCTTTGGGCGCTGCGATTGCCGGCGCCGTGGTGGCCGGTGAAGCTTCCGGTGGCTATGACAACTTCGCCGACGCCCAGGCCGCCATGTGTGGAATTAAGAACGTCACCTATAAGCCCATTGCCGAACATCACAAGGTCTATAAACAGTTATACGATTTGTATAAGCAGTTGCACGACGCCTTCGGTGTACAAAAGTGGTCGGGCAAACTGGCTAACGTGATGAAAGAACTCTTGAATATTAAGGACAGCACCCAGGGTTAGGAGACACAGTGTGCATGAAGAGCTTAAAAAAGCCGTCTGCGAGGCCAACCTCGAATTGCCGAAACACAAGCTTGTGATCTTCAGTTGGGGCAACGTCAGCGGTATCGACCGCTCGGAAGGGATCATCGCCATCAAGCCCAGCGGCGTGGACTATAAAGAACTAACGCCCGACAAAATCGTCTTGCTCGATTGGGACGGAAACGTCGTGGAAGGAACGCTGAAACCTTCTTCAGATACACCGACCCATCTTGAGCTATACAGGAATTTCGAGGCCATCGGCGGTATTTGCCACACCCATTCACTGAATGCAACGATGTGGGCGCAGGCCTGTCGCGGAATTCCCTGTTTCGGCACGACCCACGCGGACTATTTTTACGGCACGATACCCGTGACCGAAGAGATGACTCAAGAGCAAATCGAAAATGACTACGAGTTGAACACCGGAAAGGTGATTGTCCGTCGGTTCACCGATATAGATCCGATGCAAATGCGGGCGGTGCTGGTGGCCAATCATGGGCCTTTCACATGGGGAGACAGTCCCGCCGCCGCGGTCGAAGCGACACGTGTATTGGAACAAGTCGCCGACATGGCTCTGGGCACGATTGCGATCCATTCCAACCAGGGCCCGATTAGCGACGTTCTTCTCGACAAGCATTATTTACGTAAACATGGCAAAGACGCATATTATGGCCAAGACTGATTAGGAGAAATGAGAATGAATAAGAACACATTCGGTGTCATCGTTGGAAACCGCGGATTTTTCCCCGACGCATTAGCCAAACAGGGACGTAAGAACATACTCGACGTGCTCAAGAAAAACGGCTTCAATTCCGTCGCCCTATCGTTGCAGGAAACGAAATACGGAGCGGTCGAGACGTTCGACGACGCAAAAAAATGCGCCGCTCTTTTCGCTCAGAACGCCCGGAAGATCGACGGCATCATTGTCACGTTGCCCAACTTCGGCGACGAAAAGGCCGTGGCCGAAACGATCAAGCGTTCCGGACTGAACGTCCCGATCTTGATTCAAGCCGAGCCGGACGCTCAGGCCAATATGACCATCGCCAGCCGACGCGATTCATTCTGCGGCAAGATCAGCGTTTGCAACAACCTCCGCCAGGCAGGCATTCCGTACACCCTGACGAATTCCCACACCGTTGGTGTGACATCAGCCGAGTTCAAAAAGGAGCTGGAGAATTTCGCCTCGGTTTGCAGGGTTGTGAAGGGACTTGAGAATGTCCGATTCGGAGCCATCGGCGCGCGTACGGGCGCTTTCAATACCGTTCGCTTCAGCGAAAAGATTCTTGAGCTGTCCGGTATCTCGGTGGAAACGATCGACCTGTCTGAAATTTTCGGAAGAGTAGATCGCCTCACCGACAATGACAGAGGAGTTAAGAAAAAACTGGATAGCATTAAGAAATATACGACAACCCAATCCATCCCCGCGGACAAGCTTTTAAAGATGGCCAAGTTCGGTTGTGTCGTGGATCAATGGATCAAAGAGATGGAACTCAACGGCACGGCCATTCAATGCTGGACGTCCATGGAAGAATTCTTCGGCATCGTCCCCTGCACGCTCATGAGTATGATGAGCGAGTCACTCTTGCCAAGCGCCTGCGAGGTTGATATCACCGGTTTGCTGGGGATGTACATTCTTCAATTAGCCGGCGGCACGCCCAGCGCGCTGCTGGACTGGAACAACAACTTCGGTTCCGATCCGGATAAGTGCGTCCTGTTCCATTGCAGCAATCTACCGAAATCGTTCTTCGGTGATGCCAAGATGGACTACCAGGAGATCATCGCCGGTTCGGTCGGCAAAGACAATACGTACGGAACCATCGTGGGCCGAATCGCCCCGGCCCCGGCGACGTTCTGTCGAACGACCACCGACGATACGGCCGGGATCATCAGCGCCTACGTCGGCGAAGGTCAATTTACAAAAGACAAGCTCGAAACATTCGGCGGCTACGGCGTCATGCAGATCAAGAACCTTCAAGCCCTCATGCAATACATCTGTCGAATGGGCTACGAGCATCACGTGGCCGTGAGCATTTCGCAAAAAGCCGACGCCATCGCCGAAGCCCTGGACAACTACATGGGCTGGGACGTTTACAGGCACGAGTAATCTCGCTTACGCTGACCTCGAACGATAATGTGAATAACAGCCATGCCCGTCTGAAAAAGAAGGGCATGACTGTTGTTTTACCCAAACCCGTTTGAATCCACAGAATACCCCACAATAGTGGACCTACGGATACAGGCGAATAATCGCACGTCGTAGAGGTGTATTTCTTTTTGCCACTCACCCGTCTATTTCCTATATTTTGTGTAGATGCCTAAAAGGCAGCAAAAAAAGGGGCACTAAGCACCCATGAAAAATCCGCACAAAAAGCTACAGCGATGAATGACGAATAACTTGGCTAAAACGTCACGCTATTGCTTAATGACTTGGGCGAAGGTCTAACAACGTTGGAGGAAGGTGTATATGGTAGGGGTGAAAACATCATTCACGAAACAACGAAGAATCAAGAGTTTCATTCTGGTCATTTTCTGTAGTCTGCTTATTTTTCCCGCCGCAACGAGTGCGCGGATACTCCCGCAGAAGGCCCACTCATGCAGCTCGCTCCGGGCGATGGCGCGAATCTTCATGGCGTACGGCGATTATGAAAAAGCACAGCCTCTCTTACAGGAAGCCGTCCAACTGGCCGAACAGACAAACGCCCCCGACACCGAAGTGTGCGCCTGTGTGATCGATTTGGCGTACCTGTACAAGGAGCAGGGCAACCTGGCGGATGCCGAAAAGATGGGCCAGTTAGGTTTAGAACTCCAGCAAAAAGTCTATCAACAGGACCATCCTTACGTCGCTTATACGTTGAGGATTCTCAGCGAGATTTATCGGGGACAAGGTCGATACCGGGAGGCGTCCACGGCGCTCGAGCGTGCCATGGATATCGTCCGGCGCGTCAGCCGGGGCAACGAGCAGGAAATTGCTCCGTTCAAAGTGGACATGGCCCAATTGCTCGTCGTGCAGGGCAAGTACACCCAGGCCGAGTCTCTCTTCACCGAAGCCATGACCGCCATCGAGGCCGGCTATGGACCGAAGCACTTGTACACGGCGAAAGTGCACACGAGCCTGGCTCAGTTGTATGTCCTTGAAGGCCGTCACGCTGAAGCGGAAGCGCTGGTCTCGGGGGCGCTGCCCGTCCATGAAAAAATCTATGGACCGGATCATCATATGCTGATTCCCACATGGCTGGTGATGGCCAGGATATCCCAAGCCAAGGGTGATTTAGCTCAAGCAAAAAGGATCCTTGAGAAATCCTTGCGTACGGTTGAGGACCAGGCCGATTGTGCCTCTCTGGTGGCCGGCGATGTGCTCATCCAACTGGCCCAGGTTCAAATGCAAAGTCGTAAATATAAGACGGCCGAAGATCTGTTGCAAAGAGCGTTGAGCATCTTAGAGGATCGACAGGGCTCCGACGGCGACCGCACGGCGTTGGCTCTCAATAGTTTGGCACACGTCTATATCGAACGCGGGAAATATTCCCAGGCTCAAAACGTGTGCCAGAGGTCGCTCGATACTTACGAAGGTTTATTCGGCGAGGATCACCCACGCGTCATAGAAATGCTCCAGACGCTGGTTCACCTGAACCAAAAAACCGGAAACACCCCGGAAGTCGCACGATTTCAAGAGCGCATGGAAGAAATTCGCGAACGTCGGCACGTGGCCTTGCTACCGACGACAAGCGGCGCGGCGATCAAATAAATCCATCATCTCTTAAAAAACAGTTGCCTTGGGGAAGGAGTCCGTCGGCCCCAAGGCAACGTAAGGATGTGTCAACGAATCTGAATCGAAAGGAACGGTCTGTTATCCCCCCATCTCAGCCAGCCTGGCCGCAATGAAGGCCACCATGGCATCATTCTGACTCTCTTCGGCTAAGGGGGCAATATATCGATCCGCGGCAAACAAGACCGACTCCTCCGCCGAGAAGTTCATATCATTGTTCAGGGTACGGACATATTCTGAAAGAGCGTCGAGGTAAACGCGCGCCTTTGCATAGTTACTGTTTTCGTCGCCGCTTTCCGAAATGGCACTGGCGATCATGGTCATCTCTTCGGGGGACGGAGGCGCCGTCCTCGATGCATACTCCCCAATGACTTCCGCCAGAGCGGCCGTATGCGTTCCTTCGGCATCATTCAGTACGGTAGCCACGGCACGGAGTTTGGCGCAGGTATTGCAAGGTTGAATATCCTGAGTGGAGGCTAATGCATTCGTCGTCCAGATCTGCATCATGCGTCGATCAAGCCCTAACTCGTTCGCGGTCCATTCCATCAGGGCCGGGCAACCCGCATATTCCAATTCGACAGGCTCCGGTAGAGGCGCCGCCACAAACAAACCGGTTATCGTACCAGGTTCGGGCTCGGGTTCCGGCTCCGGCTCCGGCTCGGGTTCCGGCTCCGGCTCCGGCTCGGGCTCCGGTTCCGGCTCGGGCTCCGGTTCTGGCTCGGGCTCGGGTTCCGGTTCCGGCTCGGGATCGGGTTTGGGTTTGGGTCGGCAAGCAACAGCAATCTGATCATCTTCTTCACCATTAGATTCATCGCTCGCCTGTGTGTCTTCTGAACTCATGGTGTCCGGGGAAGACGCCGCCAATGTATCGACGTTATGAATGGCACTGGAGAACGGATCTCCGGCTGCAAGGACGATTTTTCCTTTGCCTACGGAGACGGTCCCCTCATTAACAATATTGTCAGCGGGATTTGTTGTACTTTCATGGACGTCAACCCAAACGTTGCTGCCGTCCTGAGCAAGGTACACATTCTCGCCGGCGGCCATGACCACCAAGCCATCGGGAGCGGAGATGGTCCCCATATTGGCGATTTTCTTCCCGACAAGATGGACGCTATCTGCATTGATAGAGCCGTAGTTTTTCACTGCCCCGTACCCCCCCTCGAAGACCATCGGATTGGCCTCGTCCGCGAGAACGTCATTGAACGCATCGTTGGACATGTTGAGACCCGACGCCACTAATTGCGTGACGTTCACGCTCGCCCCGGCTCCGAAGATAACGCCCGCGGGATTGACGATGAAAACCCGCCCATTAGCACTAAGAACGCCGTTAAACATGGTCGGAACATTCCCGGAGTGGATCCGGTTAAGCACCGCCGAGGCGCTGCTCTGAACGGACCCCATATACTGGTTGAAGGTGACGGACTGGGTCGCGCTCGTATCGAAATTGTTCCAGTCGATAATCGAGCCGTTCTGGGTGTTGATGATCGTATGATCGCCCCACTGGGTCACGACGGACCCGGTCGAGCCGATCATGTCCCCCACCTCAAGCGCCATCACACCGGGCAACGACGTATTGAGGATCACACTGTATAGGAGAAAATAGATCAGACCCCTTCGAAAACAACGTCCTTTGAAACTCTTTTTTTTCCTTTTCATTTTGCACATCCTTGAAAAATAAATACTTCAATACCACTGGCTTGACTTACTGGATACCTACTCCTACATTGCGGTTAAATTGAATCAGCATCACATCACCATTTGAAAAAGTTGACGTGTAATTCATCGGCAAGAGCGCCCCAAAATCTTTGGTCTTTTATGGGGCGGACGAGCAAATAAAAAGATGTTTTTTGTCCACTTTTCAACGCGCGATCAGGCAAGGCTTATTTACAATACTGAAAGCGGCCATGACGAAAATACAGAGGAAAAAACATGACATGAAAAAATTTAAAATGAGCCTCCCAAAATCACTGATCGGCGGCAGGTCGATCACCTGATTTGTTATTTCCAAGATTCTTTTTGAGTCATTATCTTATGTATCGCACCACCCGAGAAACGGGCTTTTCAATATTGAAATCCAATATTTCAGAGTCATTGGATACCATCCCATCCCGATCCTCCCCCAAAAACCTTTATGGTGATCTATTCCTGGTTTTGCCGATATCCGAAACAAATGAAAAAAATCTGGACAATCAGAAAAAATATTGTTATATTGCTTTTTTCGTGAAAGAATTGATTTGAGGTTTTGAATACATTAAAGGTAACTCATTATGGCACATAAAAAGGGACAAGGCTCCTCACGGAACGGACGGGACAGCAATCCCCAGTACAGGGGCGTCAAACTCTACGGCGGCCAAACGGCCAAGGCCGGCTCGATCATCATCCGGCAATGCGGAACGAAATTCTTCCCCGGCAACAACGTCGGCATGGGCAGAGACTATACCCTGTTCGCCACCGCCGCCGGGCAAGTGCAATTCCAGGGCCGGAAGGTTCATGTCGTCTGACGAGAAAACATAATGTCCGATAATATTTGGGATGGTAGTTTTGCCATCCTTTTTTTTATGTCAGGATAAGAGCTTTGTAAAATTGAAGGTTAGGCATATATTATTTAAGTCCTTGGGACTCCTTACGGAGAAAATCTTCCTCTCTGATTTTCTTAAAATAATTGCGTAAACATGATTTCACGTGACCAAATAAAATACTCGGTGTCGATTCGTTATCATAACCACAAAGCACAGACGAGATGTTTTAGAAAGAAAAAATCATAAAACAGATTTTTTCTTTCCAAAAGTATGCCTAACCTTCAATTTTGCAAAGCTCTACTAAGATCCAACATAGGCTAAACCTAAATATCATGTTCATCGATCAAGCTCACATCTGGATCAAGGCGGGTGACGGGGGACACGGCTGTGTCAGCTTTCGCCGTGAAAAATTTATTCCCAAAGGAGGCCCCGACGGCGGCGACGGAGGACGGGGAGGCAACGTTTACTTCCAGGCCGTAGATAACCTCGACACGCTGCTGGACTTTGCCGGCAAACACCACTGGACGGCGCAGAACGGACGGCCCGGATCGGGCAATAACAAAACGGGCGCGGACGGCGAAGACCTGGTGATCAAAGTCCCGCCGGGCACGCTGATCTACGACACCGATCTCGATCTTCTCCTGAAAGATCTCAACGAAGTGGGACTCAAGGTGTGCGTCTGTCGCGCCGGTAAAGGAGGACGAGGCAACAAGGCTTTTGCAACCCCAATCCACCAGACTCCGAGATATGCCGAACCCGGAAAAAAAGGTCAGGAAAGAAATATCAAGTTGGAACTGAAGCTCATCGCCGATGTCGGCCTGGTCGGCATGCCGAATGCGGGCAAGAGCACGCTCATCTCCCGATGCTCCGCCGCCCGACCGAAGATCGCGGACTACCCCTTTACCACGGTCGAACCCGTGCTTGGCATCGTCGAGTTGAGTGATTACCGACGGTTCGTCATGGCCGACATCCCCGGCCTGATCGAGGGCGCCCACACCGGCGCCGGACTCGGCCACGAGTTCCTCAAACACATCGAACGAACGACGTTGCTCGTCCACATCTTAGACATCATGCCTACCGACGGCTCTAACCCGTTGGACAATTATAAGGCTATCCGCACGGAACTCGAAAAACACAGCAAGGCCTTGTCAGAAAAATCCGAAATCATTGTCGCCAATAAAATCGACCTTGATCCGGATGAGGACATCGTCAACGACCTGGTAAAAGAATTCAAACAAACCATCCACCCCATTTCCGCCGTTACCGGCTCGGGCATCAAAGAACTCACCGAACTGCTTTGGCAAAGAGTACGAGAATTCAAAGGGCAGAGGCTCGACTGAGAAAAAATCAAAAAAGCTGGTTCTGCTGAGCCCGGCCTTTGTTTAAATCTTCACCAATTGAAAGACATCTCAGGGATTGGGGCGTTGGTCAATGAACTGTAATCCCTCTTCACTAAATTTAACTGTGTACTTAAAGCCCGGTTCTGTTGTCATTGTGCCTTCGCTTGTTCTACTCTGCTTGCCAAAAAAAACCGAACAGGCCAATCGGATTCTTCCGGCCGGGACACCTCGAAGAAGGAACTTGCCGTTCTCATCAACTTTAGTATGCAATACCATCATGGAGGATGAGTCATCGCGTTCACCTGTTAACATTAAGTAAATCATCGCAGAATCCGGATTGGAGTCAAAAACAAGACTTCCTTGAATAACAATCTGACGTTCGTCAAATACGACTTCGACAATAGGCTTATCGCGACTCTGCGGAGCCGTCGCGGGAACACAAGCAAAAGCCAACGGTTTCCATGGATCCGGCTCACGAGCATCCAAACGCTTTAGAGCGATGATCACATTCTCATTTGGAAACATCCCGGAAACATCAACAAAACCTCCCGAATTCGTGGATACGATATCTGGATCGTATCCCTGAAATGGAAAGAACTGAGCGGCATTCTCATCAAGAACCGAAACGGATACGCCATCAAGAGGCTCATGCTCAGGATCGACAACTTTTACTGTCATTTCTCTTTTGTAGGGTATGACGATATCGAAGTGGTAATGTTCCTTTGGTTCGATCATAAACGGCTCGGAAAAAGTACTTCGGATTGGATATAAACCGTCAGCACTATTCGGATCAACGCTCAATTTAACTGGACGAATCGAAGGCCAAATATCTGAATTGTCGAACTTGCCGTCTGCTCCCGAAAATTGACTTTTTCGCGGCGTGGCATATACATGCTGATGCATCCCCCAGGGTTCATCCGCATAGTCTATAAAAGCAGACGCTCCCTCAACAGGATGCCCATCTTCATCTTTAACATCTATCGTAATTCGAGCATACAGGTCTTTGGGCTTATAGACTTTGAAATTCAGGCCGGTATATTCACTTTGACCATCAACCACAACACTCGGATGCAAAGGCGAACCGACATTGGTCGTAAACGTCGGCATGGCCGGCCACTCGAATTCCCAACTCCGAACCGTCATCCTTATTCCACCCTTGGGAGCCCCTGTAATCCGCCAATAGCCATCGGAGTCGGTTTCCGCCCGGACGAAAAACGAACTTTTGCTTCTCCCGTCCGGCGTTCTCACTCTCGGCCCACCACTGAAAGTCAGGCGCGCGCCCGATACCGGCTTCTGATTACTCGCCCAGATGATCCGGCCTGAAAGCGTCGAACCAGACGCACTATTTGGAGCTGGCTCGGAATCTTCAGGTTCTTCGATAGAAACGCGCATCCCTTCAACCGGCGTAAAAACAAACTTCGTATCCGAAATCGGATGATCGTAATCCAGGATAGAGAGTTCGAAAAATTGTGAGAGTTTTTCCGCTTGATATAAACCCGCTTTCATTTGATAAATAAGGGAAGTCTCAGAATCGACCAAAGCCTCAAACTGAATCTTGCTACCGTGGTCATCAAATTCCATCTGATACTGATCGAAGGTTTTATTGCCCTTTTTGATTTGGCTGGATGGTCCCTCAGAAAAAAAACCTGAAAAGCCTTCCGTATATTCCATCCGTATCAGACTATCCAGGACATCAATACCTCGACGTTGCGCCTCTTTGAAATGCCAGGACGGTTTTTGTGTTGCCATGTTATTCGGTTCATCAACAATCCACATCGTCGGTCCATTTGATATCTCATACTTACCATTGGGATAATCAAAACGAATCCGATTCGGCCTCTTGGCCCAAACCTCACATTCTTGACCGTTGTCAACCATTCTGGCGTGAAGCGTTTGCACGCGAGAAAATTTTTCAAGTACCTCGCCAAAAGCAATGCCCGACCCACCCATTGAATCCCCAAGCAGATGAATGCCGACAAGCACGGCAATAACAATCACCATAGTAGCAAACAAGTTTTTGATTCCCACTTTCATGATAATTCTCCATAGATTGAGTCCGGATGAGATCGAGCTTGCCTTTTCGGATTCATCCAATGCCACCAACGAGGCACGGATGATTCGCTCGTCAACCTTCGAGTTGACTGTGATCGTTGATTTGGCAAACAGTCTTTTTATCTTTTCCACCGAACTCATTGTTCATTCTCACTATTCAAGATCGACCGTAACTTTTGGATGCCATATCGGTACCGACCCTTGACCGTATTCACCGAGATGTCCATTAACTGAGCAATTTTCCTGAACCGCATTTGGCCTTGCATTCTCAGCACAATCACTTCCCGTTGTTCATCCGGTAGTTCGGATAGCGCCTTACTGAGCAACCGAAGTTCTTCGCTACACACAATCAGATCGCTCGGATCGTTCGCATCCTTCGGTTCCGGACATACCCGTTCTGCTTCGAGCACTCTGGCCTGACTTCGCCGCATTCGCATCAGATCGCGAATACGATTAATAACGCACCTGGCCAGGTAGGCTTTCAGGCTTCCGGTAAGTTTAAAATGCCTAACGTTCCGAGCGAAAGCAACGAATACGTCATGGACGGCATCTTCTGCGAGATGAACATCGTGCGAAAGAGCTATCGCCATAATTAACAGATCATCTCTGTACTTTTCATAGATCCGGCGCAGAGCATCCCTATTTCCTTGTCTGCACCTGGCCACCAACAATCGATCTACCATCAAAACAACCTCATCGACGCGTCATGAACGTTCATCACTCATATAACGGTTCGCCCGGCTGTTTGGGTATAAAGAAAACGGAATTCCTCAAGTTCGATATATTCTACCATAACGATGAATCGAACTGTTAGTTTGTCCGAACCCTCCATTATTTCATACCCAGCACAATATGAGCTTATATTTGACTTTCATTCGACAATCTGGTAAAAGAGTGAAACGCGATCCGGGTATTTTGAAATAAATTGTAAAGTATAAATAATGAATATTATTGCAATAGATATCGGCAACACAAATATAGCCATCGGGCTTTTCCTTGAAGGCAAGGAAGAGTTCATTGAATCCATTCCAGGTCCCTCCGAGGCGGAACTGGCAAATTGCCTGGAATCCGCCTGGGAAAAAATTCCCCTCATCGAAGGCTCGAAAGAAAACAAACGCGATGGCGTCATCGTTGCCAGCAGCGTCAAACCCGCCTGGACCGAAGAAATCCGGCAGATCGTCAAAGACCGCCTCGGTGAAGAGGTTCAACTCATTGGTAAAGACATCCCCCTGCCGATGAGCGTGTGGGTGGACGAGCCGGAGAAGGTTGGAACCGACCGGATCGTCTCGGCGGCAGCCGCCTATGCCGTCGTCGAGGATGCGGTCGTCGTCGCCGATTTCGGGACCGCCGTGACGATCGACCTGGTCGATCACAATGGCGTCTTCCTTGGCGGCGTGATCTGCCCCGGCTTCGAGATCAGCGCCAAGGCCCTCAGAGACAATACCGCCCAACTGCCGAACATCAAAGTGACCAAACCCACTGCACCCTACGGTAAAAATACGACCGACGCCATTAATTGCGGGCTTTATTACTCCATCGTCGGCGCCCTCCAGGAAATCATCCGACGCTATGCTGAAGAGCTCGGCCGATGGCCGCAAACGATTATCACCGGCTCCGGCGCCAAAACAATACAGACCGATTGCGAGTTCATCGACAACTTCGTGCCCAACCTTGTCGTCAAGGGTATCGTCCTGGCTTATCAGAAACACCTTGAAGCCAAAATCACGTAGCCTGTACGCAAATGGAGGATGTTGTGAATTGTTTCGCCGCAGTCATGACGGGTACGGGCACCGGTGCGATAGCCACCATTCAAATCGTCGGTAATTCCGCACAGGCTTTGCTAACGAAAGTATTCAGACCAGTGGGTACAAAGCCTCTAAAATTCGAGACCGGTCAAATTCTGCTCGGAGATATTATCGATGGCGATAAAACTATCGACCGGGTCACTATCGGATGCGAGGCGCCCGGGATTTTCGCCATCCATTGCCACGGCAATCCGCTCATTGTTGAAATGATTATGCAGCGGCTCAAGCTTTGTGGAGTAACGTTGCTGACAGCGGACCAATTACGAACTAAAATTCTGACGGTAGAAAAACCGAACAATACCATCGCCATTGAAGCCAAACTGGCCCAGCTCAAAGCCAAAACTCTTTTGGGAACGAAGATGATCGCCAATCAAATCGACGCCGGTCTGAGCAAAACAGCAATGGATTGGCTCAAAAAAATAAACGAAACTTCGTTGGATGAAATCAAAACCAAGTCCACTCAAATACTACAAGCCTCTCAAACAGCCAAGTTAATCATTTATGGTTGTATCGTCGTCCTCGTCGGCCCGCCGAACAGCGGTAAGAGCACCCTTCTAAACTGCCTGGCCGGTCGGCAAAAAGCCATCGTCACCGATATCAAGGGCACAACTCGAGACTGGATCGAAGCGACATGCCAGATCGGTTCCTTATCGTTAACGTTGATCGACACAGCCGGCCTGGAGGACGGTTTAGGCGATCCTCAGGATATCATCGGGCAAGCCGCACAAGAGAAAACCCTTAAAATTCTCGAGCAAGCCAATCTTATCTTACTCGTTTTGGACAACAACCAGCCTGTAGAAAAGTTTGACCGTCAATTCACCGAAAATATGGTCGGCAAGGAAATCATCACGGTCCTGAATAAATCCGACTTACCCTCCGTATTCGATCCTACCCAACTACCCGAAAATCTATCGAACTCCGTAAGAATGAGTGCCAAAGAAGGCACCGGAATCGAGGACTTGAAGCAAAAGATTCAGCAAATATCCAATGTCACCACCATTGACCCACGACAGCCAATTTGCTTCACCGCCCGTCAGGAGAATCTTCTTAAGCAATTTAAAAACGCCCAATCCGAACAACAGGCGGTTTCAATCATTACAGAGTTGTTAAATGACCGGCTTTTTGTATAATTTGCTTCTATGATTCCCGATAATGAAAAACTAACGCCGGCGATGAAACAGTTTCATCGGTTCAAACAGAAACACCCGGACTGCATTCTGTTTTTTCGCATGGGCGACTTTTACGAAACCTTCTACGAAGACGCCAAAACCTGCTCGAAGGTCCTCGGCCTAACCTTAACCAGCCGGAGCAAGGGGACGAATCCGATTCCGTTGGCCGGGGTGCCCTACCACGCCGTCGAAGGATACCTCAAGAAGATGCTCCAAGCCGGCTACCGGGTCGCCGTGTGCGAGCAAGTCGAAGATCCCAAGACGGCCAAGGGCTGCGTCAAACGTGACGTCGTGCGGATTGTCACCCCCGGCACGCTGACGGACGATATCCTGCTCAACGCCAAAGAAGACAATTTTCTCTGCGCCGTCAACCTGGGAACCCGAAATCGGGCGGCCCTGAGCTGGGTTGACATTTCGACCGGCCACTTCTTCGTCCAGGAACTTCCGGAAAATAAACTGATCGATGAACTGGTTCGACTGGCGCCCGCCGAATGCCTGCTCGCGGACCGGCGCGGGGAGTTGTTCGAGGCCGAGACGAAAAAGCTTACTCGAAACATCACGCAACTAACCAACGCCATCGTGACCGAGCGTCCCGGCTGGTACTTCGATCCCTACCAGGCCAGACAACGCCTGCTCAAACATTTCGGCACCGCCACACTCGAAGGATTCGGCATCAGTGATTCTGACGATGGTCTTGTCCCTTCCGCTGGGGCGATTATCGAGTATCTCAATGAAACACAAAAGACTACATTGGGTCATATTCGGAGCTTGAAGAAAATCCATCGCGAGAACTTCCTGCAAATCGATCCGACGTCTTTGCGAAGCCTGGAAGTCTTACGAACGATTCGCGCCGAAAGCCAAAAAGGCTCGCTGCTGGACTGTCTCGACGCAACCATGACCGGTATGGGCTCCCGCATGTTCAGGAACTGGTTATGTATGCCGCTCTGCGATCTAACCGCTATCGAGATGCGTCAGGATGCCATCGAAGAAATTAAAGACGCCGATGCACGACTCACCGAGACGCGACGACTTCTTTCAAATATCGCCGACACCGAGCGTATCGCCGCCCGCATTAGCACGTTCCGGGCAAGTCCCAGGGATCTCGTTGCATTGGCGATGACGTTGCGGCAAATACCGTTATTACGCAAAACCATAGAGCAGTTTAAAGGCGAGTTACTCGCGGAACTGGCTAGCCGGTGTGATAGCATGGACGAATTAGCCGACCTGCTCGAAGCGGCGGTCGAACCCGAGCCGCCCTCCCACCTTCGCGACGGCGGCGTCATCAGAACAGGCTTTTCCGAAGAGCTGGATAAACTGCGCTCCATCTCCAAAGACGGCCAAAGCTGGCTGAGAAATTACCAGAAGCAACAAGCCGAACAAACCGGTATCCCCAATCTCAAAATCGGCTTCAATAAAGTGTTCGGCTATTATATCGAGATCAACCACGCCTCGGCGAACAAAGTTCCGGCCGACTACGTCCGCAAGCAAACAATAAAAAACGCCGAACGGTACATTACCGATGCACTCAAAGAATACGAAACACAAGCCCTCGGCGCAGAGGAGAAGGCCCTCGAATTAGAGCAGGAGCTTTTCGACCAGCTCCGCCGTCAGTCCGCCCAGTACGTCAGCCGGCTTCAGGCGCTGGCCGAGATCGCCGCTCAATGTGATTGCCTGATGGCTCTCGCCTACTTAGCCAAGCGACGGAACTATGTCCGGCCGAAGATAACAGACAGCCGTGAGTTCATCATCCATGAAGGTAAACATCCGGTCCTTGCAGAAATGCTCGGTTCGGACTTCGTTCCCAATGACATCTTTCTCGGTGACGGCGAAGGAGACATCCTGGTCATCACCGGGCCGAACATGTCCGGCAAAAGCACCTATATCCGCCAGGTTGCGCTGCTGGTACTCATGGCGCAGACCGGCTCGTTCATCCCCGCCAGGGAGGCCCGGATCGGCCTGGTCGATCGCATCTTTACGCGCGTCGGCGCCTCTGACGAGTTGGTCCGCGGCCAATCGACCTTTATGGTCGAAATGACCGAGACGGCGAATATTATCAATAACGCCACGGAGAAGTCCCTGGTTATCCTCGATGAGGTCGGTCGCGGTACGAGCACATACGACGGATTGTCGTTAGCCTGGGCGATCACTGAACATATCGCCAACAAATTACAATGCCGAACGCTCTTTGCCACCCATTATCACGAGCTGACGGAATTAGCGGAACTTTTTGCAAACATAAAAAATTGTAACGTAGCCGTCCGTGAATGGATGGACGAGGTCGTCTTTTTGCACAAAATCCTGCCGGGTGGAACGGACAAGAGCTACGGCATCCATGTCGCCAAACTGGCTGGCCTGCCGAACACCATCCTTGAGCGCAGCAAGGAAATCCTGGAAGAATTGGAAAGCACCTTTCAAAAAGAAGCCGCCGGCGAGCACCTGGCCCGCCATAAAACGAAAGAATCGGACACAGACGCCCTCTTCGTGCAAAAGCACAAAAGCGTACTGGAGAAACTGGCCTCCACCGACGTTAACAACCTCACCCCGATTGAAGCAATAAACCTGTTGAACCAAATAAGGGACGAAATTAAGCAAAATCAATAAGTTGCAGAAAACAACAAACACTTGAATCTACGGTTGCAAATGACAGGCTGTTTATAGTATAATTTTGATACGAATTACTTAAAGAAGTTATGAGTCAAGCGATGATCAGTGATGAAACCACAAACAAAATTAGAAAGCGATTAGTCGATGCTTTTGCTCCCGAAAAGATTATCCTTTTCGGCTCACAAGCGCGAGGTACGGCCGATAAACGCAGTGATGTGGATATCCTGGTCGTTGGCTCGTTTGCAGGTAAGCGTCGTCATCTTATGCTCGAAATGGATAAAGTTCTGGACGACTTGGACTACGCATTTGACATACTCATTTTAAAACCGGAAGAATTCCAGAGGGATTGTCGTATCCCCGGCACAATTGGCAGATATGCACAACTGGAAGGAAGGGTTCTCTATGACCAATCCTGATCCGGATATCATGAGGATGGTCGTGCAATGGCTCGCTTTAGCGGATGAAGATCTGAGTTTGGCTTCAGATGCGCTTCATTACAGCTCCAGAAGACCCTATCGTTTGATTGCATATCATGCTCAACAATGCGCCGAGAAATGCCTTAAGGCATTTCTGGTTTATCATAGCGAGGACTTTCCATATACTCATAATATTCGAAGATTGTTAAAACTATGCGGTAAGTTCGCAACTTGGCCACATAACCTCATCGATGCAGAAAAACTGACCCCTTATGCTATTACGACACGCTATCCCGGGGAGGACCAAGATGTTACTGAGGACGAAACAATCGAAGCTATCGAGATTGCTCGAAAAGTTCAAAAGCAAATTCGAGCAGAATTGAAACTGCTTGGTGTGGAATTAACAGAGTAAGTGAGTTACTTAAGAACATGAAAGGGCAACATGATGAAAACCGCTCTGACATCTAAACTGATCGTCCTGTTAGGTCTCTTGGTTATGCTCTGTGGTTGCGCGGAGGTTGAAATCACGGGCCGGCAGCAGTTTAATATCATCCCCGCCTCCACGATGCATTCCATGAGCTTTCAATCCTACAGCGAATTTCTCACCGCGCACAAAGTCATCACCGGTACGGAGCAGGCTCAGATGGTCAAACGCGTCGGCAGCCGCATCCAAAAAGCCGTCGAGCAGTATTGCGAGCAGAATGGTATCCCGGAAAAATTGGATGGATATAAATGGGAATTCAACCTCGTAGAGGATCCCAACGTCAACGCCTGGTGTATGCCCGGCGGCAAAGTCGTTATCTATACGGGCATCCTGCCCATTACGCAGGATGAGACGGGCCTGGCGGTCGTGATGGGCCACGAGATCGCACACGCCTTCGCCAAACACGGGGCCGAGCGAATGACGCAAGGTCTCATCGTGCAGATGGGTGGTATCGCTTTAGAGACGGCATTGAAAAGCAAACCCGAACAAACGAAAAATTTGTTCATGCAATCCTACGGCGCCGGGGCGCAGTATGGTTTCCTGCTGCCCTTCAGCAGAACACACGAAAACGAAGCGGACCACTTGGGCCTGATATTTATGTCGATGGCCGGGTATAATCCCGAGGAGGCCGCGGCGTTCTGGGAGCGCATGGCCGCTTCGAGCAAAGGATCGGCGCCGCCGGAGTTCTTGAGCACTCACCCCTCCCACGACACTCGGATCCAAAACCTCAAAGACTTGACTCCCGAAGCCATGGAGTACTACAGAAAATCGCAATCATAAAGAACTGTTGCTAAACCAAGGTTTGTGAGACTATTTTTTACTTTGGGATGCAGACATACCGGCAAGGGCGCCGGTGGACCAGCAGACCTGGAGGTTGTAGCCGCCGCAGGGACCGTCCACGTCGAGAATCTCGCCGGCGAAATATAAACCCGGACAGATCTTCGACTCCATCGTTTTGGATTCTACCTCCGTGAGACAAACGCCGCCGCGCGTTACCGTCGCTTCGTCAATCGGTCTTGTGCGAACGATGGATAGAGGAAGCATCTTGATCGTCAGGACAAGCTTCTTTCGCACGTCCTTTTTTAGCTGACCGGCAGGCAATTCTTCATTAGCTTCCGCTCGTCGGCATAAAACAGCCGCCAGCCGCCTCGGTACGAATTCCGCCAGGACATTGACCAGCTTCTTTTTGGAATTGGCGACGATGTGTTCGATGATTCGTGCTTCAAGCGTTCTTTCATCAAGGTCGGGTATCAAATCCAACGTGACAGCGATGGGTTTTGTTGTGGCGGGCAAATGGTCTGTGAGATATCGGCTTGTATCCTGCACGGCGGGACCCCCGACGCCATCGTCTGTAAAGACCATCGCCCCGGACGAGCAGACCTTCTTATTTTCAATGCGCACCGAAATAGCGACATCATTCACTGCAACCCCGGCGAGTTGTCCCGGCCAGCTTTCATCGGTCACTAACGGCACGAGAGCCGCTTTAGGTGGAACAATCGTATGTCCGAACTCCCGGGCGAACTGATAGCCGTCGCCCGTGCAACCCGTCTGGGGCCAGGAGAGTCCGCCGGTGGACAGAATCAGCTTTTGGGCATAGAGACTCTCCCGTCCGGCTTGAACAATAAACGAATCTGTCTCTTGAGTAATATGATCCACACGTTTGCCATACAAAAATGTGACTCCGAACAATTTGGCCTGTTTGACAAGGAGATCTCTGACGTCGCCGGATCGATCGCTTGCCGGGAAGACACAACCATCTTTTTCGATTCGTGTTGCCAGCCCCAACCGGATGAAGAAGTCCTGTACATCCTGAGGCGGAAAGTGATATAGAGCATGACGCAGGAATCGGCCTTGGGCGCCGAACACACGTACAAGCTCCTGAGGTTCGGCCTGATGAGTCAGGTTGCAACGTCCCCCTCCGGTTACGAGTAATTTCCTACCGGCGGCCGTATTTGCTTCGATGACCGTCGTATTCGTGCCGGATTCGGCGGAAAAAACCGCAGCCATCAAACCCGCCGGGCCCGCGCCGATGATACAGACTTCTGTTTTCATACGATTTCGTTTCAAAAGTGTTTTGGCGGATAAATGTATCCGGTGGAAGCAAGCCTGTCAAACACAAGTGATAAGCTTACCCACGCTATCAAGGCTCCGGATCATAACGATACTAAAAAAGCTGTTGAATGCCATAAGGTCAGAATATATGATGAACGTTGAAAATTTGCTTAATAACACAACAGGAGAAAAGATAATGAGTCATCCACAGTTAACCCGCCGAGATCTCTTAAGAAGCGCTTGTGTGGGCGCCGTCGCATCTCTCGTTCCGATTCGCAGTCGAGCCGCATCGACAGATAAGCGTCCCAACATCGTAGTCATTTTAGCGGACGATCAGGGCTGGGGCGATTTGCGTCTCAACGGAAATACGAATATCGAGACGCCGAATATCGACGCGCTGGCGCGGGACGGAGCCGTATTCGACCGGTTCTACGTCTGCGCCGTCTGCGCACCGACGCGGGCCGAGTTTCTCACCGGACGATACCATCCGCGCGGGGGCGTACGCGGCGTTAGCACCGGCGCCGAGCGACTGAACCTCAATGAGAAGACCATCGGTGATACGTTCAAAACCGCCGGCTACGCCACCGCAGCGTTCGGGAAATGGCATAACGGCACGCAATACCCTTACCACCCGAACGCCCGTGGTTTCGATGAATACTACGGCTTCTGCTCCGGCCACTGGGGCAACTATTTCGATCCGACCCTTGAACACAACGGCAAAATCGTCCGGGGTAAAGGCTTTATTTCCGACGATCTAACCGACCATGCCTTACAATTTATCGAGAAAAATAAGAACCGGCCTTTTCTCTGTTATCTGCCATTCAACACGCCGCATTCGCCCATGCAGGTACCGGATAGTTTCTGGGAACAGTACAAGAATCGCCCGCTGGCGATGAGGCACCGCGACCCGGAAAAAGAGGAAATCGACAAGACGCGCTGCGCCCTGGCCATGTGCGAGAATATCGACTGGAACGTCGGACGCGTTTTGAAAAAGCTCGACGATCTGAAATTAGCCGACAATACCATCGTGATCTATTTCAGTGACAACGGCCCCAATAGCTGGCGATGGAACGGCGGTATGAAAGGGCGCAAAGGCTCGACCGATGAAGGCGGTGTTCGCGTGCCCTTCGTGATCCGCTGGCCCGGACACATCAAGCCGGGGACGCAGATTTCACAGATCGCCGGCGCCATCGACCTGCTCCCGACCCTGGCGGACGCAGCCGGTATTTCAATCATCGGCTCCAAACCACTTGATGGGAAGAGTCTCAAGCCGCTTCTTTTAGGAATGGCTGGGAACTGGCCGGATCGTATGATCTTCTCTCATCAAAGCGGTCGGGTCAGCGTCCGCACGCAGCGCTATCGGCTCGACCATACGGGTCAATTGTTTGATATGAAGACCGATCCGGGACAAAACACGGATATCTCGAAGGATAAGCCAGACATCACAGCAAAACTCCAAAAAGCCGTCGCCCGCTGGAAAGAGAAGGTTTTGCCTAAATCACGAAAAGACGACCGGCCCTTCATGGTCGGTTACCCGGAATTTCCCACGACATTTCTACCCGCACGCGACGGCGTTCCTCATGGGAACGTCAAGCGAAGTGCCGGAGCGCCGAATTGCTCGTTCTTTACGAATTGGCGCAACACCGACGACACAATCACCTGGGACATCGAGATAGCAACCGGGGGCAATTACGAAGCCGTTATCTACTACACGTGCCCGAAGCCGGACGTCGGCTCGACCGTTGAACTT
>JAFGTG010000221.1 GCA_016934255.1 Sedimentisphaerales bacterium | reverse complement strand
TAGGTCTCCACGAAACCCCGCTGCAGGAAATAGCGGAACCATTCCTCGGCGTTTGTCGTGGTCCATCCTCTCACGCAATCTGCCCATCCGCGAAAGTCCTGCTTAAAGAAGCTGTACTTCGCACCGCTTTTTTCCTCTAAGCGATAGACCTCTTCGTACAGGAAATAATCCTGGAAAACCTCGCATTCCCGGTGCTTTTTGCGATTCTGGCCTTCGCGGTAATAAGGTCCGGCGACGCTGTTGACGACGGGGTGGATAATCTGGTCGGCGGCGATATGCGTCAGGTGGCCCGCGATATAGGCGAGTTTCCTCTTGTCGTTGTCGTCCAGTTCGACTTGGCCGTCTTTTCTAACCACGTCGCTAAACAGGATTGTAACCAGCTTCAGGGGAAATTCGTTGGGTTTATACGAGTGTAAGTGGTACGACCAGGGAGTAACGCCTTTGGCCTGGACGAAGCCTTCTTTGAGCATGTCCTTAACGGAACTGGACATTTCCGCATAGTAATAAAGGTCCGGCCCCAGGCTTCCGAGATTCACATACGCTTTGTAGTTTCTGCTCTCGGAGGCATCATCCAGGACTTCGGCAAATTGTGTAAATTCGTCGATCCCTTTGCCCTTGAGGGCCTGGAGCGCCTTGTGAGCGATCAACATATGAGTCACGTTTGCCGGCATGGCAATTTCCTTATTTGCATCCGAACCAGCCTTGAGCAGAGTTTACGCGAACAACCGAAAAACGCAAGAGTCTTTTCTGAAACTCTTGACGATTACGTCATTGTTTGGTTCTGTTGTAATAGTAGTTGTCATTCCCGCGAAGAGCCTGCCCTGAGCCTAGCCGAATGGGCGGGGATCCAGTTTATAGGATCTGAACCCCTTGCTTTCGCAGGGGTGACAACTTTAGATCACTCCGGCGGCATTGTCGGGTATCCAGCCGTCGCTGTTGTCCGAGAGCCGGATGTGGAACCACCCGGAGCGGCGTTCGAGCAGGTCGAACTCCGTCCCGGCGTGCAACGAATCCTTGAAACTCTCCGGATAATT
Organism: Sedimentisphaerales bacterium; assembly: GCA_016934255.1. Lineage (GTDB taxonomy): Bacteria > Planctomycetota > Phycisphaerae > Sedimentisphaerales > Anaerobacaceae > JAFGTG01. The sequence continues at coordinate 2,699 of JAFGTG010000221.1, read as the reverse complement.
TGGTCCGTCGCCCTGGCGGGCAACGACCTCGTCGGCCGTGATGACGCCATAGAAGCGGTCTGATCGGGCCTGGCTTTCCAAAATGACGGATGTGAGGAAGCAAAGCGTCAGGAATCCCCCAATGACCATTGTGGCGATCCATGGAGCGGCTTTCCCACGCCATATCATGAAAGTCAGGCTCACACAGAGGATTGCGAAACAGGTGCACATCAGCAGAAATTTGGTCTTAATGGAAAAATCATAATGCCAGAAAAACAACGTCTGGAGCACACGCTTTTCCGTCTTGACCTCAACCTTATCGATTCTTTTGCTGCGCGCGAAGGCGAGATTCTTCTGGATGTTCGCGTCGGCTTTATCGAGCTCTTCCGCCCGGCGATAATTGAGAATGGCCCGGCCGAGGTCTTCTTTGAGAAAGTAGGCGTTGCCCAGATTATAATAAAGCTTGGAATTTTTTATCCCGACCTCATTGATGATCTTTTCATAATTCAATATGGCTTTTTCATAGAGTTTTTCAGCTTGATTGGGATCGTTGGTAATCGAATTCGCCTCTCGAAAAAATTCATTGGCCTGGATAAACAGCGAGGTGGTCTGTTCCTTTGACAACGCGGCTTTCGTCGTCGGCGCCAGGCAAAAGAAAAACAATAGGATAGACAAGGCTTTATTCATTACTTCTTACAATTCTTTTCGATATCGCGAATCAGACCGATCACTTCTTCGATTTTATTTGCATCGATATGAACCTCGATGGAGGCATAACGTCCCGCTTCGAAGGTGGCGATAATATCTCTATATTGTCCGGCTGTCTGTGCGTCGTTTGTTTCGGTTTTAATGACCTCATAACAGTCATCGGGGGTCAGGGAGCCGGCTGTCTTATCGAAGCGGTCCCCGATATATTGTTTCATGATCGATACGAGAAATTCATTTTGTTGGATCGTGTCGCGGGCATCCCCTCGGCTCCGCTCGAGACAGGCTTGCCCGCGATTCGAGGGCGGGACGCCCTCGACACGTTTTTCTCTCAATTGTCCAATGGCTTTGCCGCAAGCCTGGCGTCGTCGCCGGGCGGCGATTTTTTCAGGGCTCGTGTGTCGGCTAAGCTTAATGAAAAGACTCGATATGAGTCCGATCAAAGGAACGCCCCAAAGGACGACGTAGCCGGGATGCACTATGGCCGCCATCGGAGAGAAGCTCATGTTTTTCAAGGCGTCGAGATCGTCGTAGTTGGCGGAAAGCCCTTTTTTGATGGCCTCGATTTCTCGGTTGACCGGTACGAAGTCGGCGCCCTCCAGGTCGGCGCTGGTCAAGACTTTCGTCGGCGCGACATCGAGTTTGATGGGTTCTGTTCGAGTTGTTATATATTTGCCCTCTTGAACGTCGAAGGTAGCAAGAGGGATGGGGGGTATCCGGGTAACTTTATCGTTATTTGCCCGTATGGTTTGCGTGAAGACTTTGAAGCCGTTCTCAATCGTCGGCGAGGCTTTCTGGGTGGGGATTTTGAAATTGTTCGCCAGTTCCGGCACTTGTTCGAGTTCGGGCCACTGGACGGGCTTGAGATAGTTACTCCCGCCTATCTTGATCGTCAGGGTGATCGGATCGCCGACGTTGACCTTGGTCGGCGCCGCCGAGGCTGAAATCGTGTATTGCCCGACCAGGCCGTAGAATTCAGACGGTTTACCTTCTTGTGGCAGAGGTAAAACGTCTAAGTTAAGCGGCTTGGAAATTACGGAAAAGCGCTTATACTGGGTTCGTGTACCGAAGATGTCGAACGGATCTCGGGACTGGGCGCGCCCGACAGCAATGGCGGCAGATACTGAAGACGCCGGTATAGCAATAGGACCGGGGCGTTTGGGAATCAGAACCTTGCTGAAGGTAACCAGGGTTGCATGTTTATTATTGTGTTCAACCCTGTATTGGCTGACCATAACGGTCATTCCCGTGTGCAGGCGAGATGGTTTGGCTTGTGGATCTGTAACATCGGCTTCTTCGATCTCGAACGCGTCGCTATAGAGGGCTGGAATGTTGAGTTGGAAGTCGCCGACATCCGTACCCACTGTGACATAGAACTTCACCGTCAGTATGATCGGTTGCCCGACATAGCATTGTTGCTCCGACAACGTAACCTCAAAGTCCAATCGGTCCGTCGTGCCGGGTTGCACGATATTTACAGTAACCGGGTTGGTGCGATATGTTTTCCCATCCACTTTAACCGTCACCGAAGGAATCCGTGCAGGCCCGGCCTGGTCAGCGGTTAAGGAATAAGACATGATCATGGCTGAGGTTGTGGTAGATTTATTATTAACGATATTCGTGAAAGTTTGATGTCTGTTTCCGACACTTTGAGGGTGATAGGGCTGTAAAGGCTGTAAATCGACCTCCCCGACTTTGTTGGATCCCTCGATCACGATGTAATAACCAAAGCTCTCGCCGACGTAAATATCTTTATTGGTTTCAGCCTGTGCTGAAATTCGTATCTGACCGAGGGCGTTCACTGCTCCTACGGCCGTCACGACGAGAACGACGATTGTGTTTTTAAACAGTTTCATTTTCTGACGTTATTGACAATTATTATCTTTCTGCTACCAATCTTTTTCGACCTTTTGCCACTGGGCTCTGTTGTAAATCTGTCTTTCTTTTTGCTGGCGTTGCTCTCTATCGAGAATTTCCTGTGCCGTAGCGTCGGGCGCCATGCGTTTTTCTTTCTC
>JAFGTG010000220.1 GCA_016934255.1 Sedimentisphaerales bacterium | reverse complement strand
TTTTAAAAAGAAAAAATCAAGAAACAAGATTTTTTCTTTCCAAAAGTATGCCTAACTTCAATTTTGAAAAACTCCTGTTAGTAATTATGACAACATGATTCCACGAGGAACAGCAATAAGAAGGTTTACGCCGGAGCTTGTTTGTACCCAAACGTCACTTTCACGTTCGGTGAACAACGACTTTACCCTCGAAAGCCAAGTTGTCATTCCGTATCGCACCGATACAGTCCGTCGGCAGGTCTTCGGGCTTATAGGCATTCCGATCTTCTCCGAATCGGCTTCCTACCGGCCATCGCTTCCCGCTCTCTCTTAGGGCAGTGCTTATGATGGCTGTCGTTCCTAAATACCGCTACGGGTTAGCCCCGGAGTCCAACCGGGTTCCCTCTTGCGATGCCCCACAATGGAGCAAACCGACGACTCTCTACAACATATCGTGGCACGAGGAGGGAGTCAATACAAAATGTGGAGATTTCGGAATCTTTTTGTGATCCTCTTTAATCAAACTAACCTTTTTGGAAATCGATTGAGGGGATAAGTCATTCATTGATAATCATCCAAATCGATTTGTCATTCCCGCGATGGCTTGGCCATGCCTTACGGCAAGGCGGGAATCCACTTCATACGTAGCATTCCTGGATCCCTGCCTTCGCAGGGATGACAATAAGAATGGAATCTGAAGATTATGGACTGAAATAAACGATGGGACCGTTCTCGACCACTTCTTTTTCCCATTCGGGCTGGACGATGACTTCATTGATGAGTGATTCAAGACGCGGCATTTCGACATTAAGGATCACGGCTGAGGGCGGCGTGATGTCTATAAGAGCGGGAAGATTTTTCGGCCCGGCGGTGTGCGTGATTTGCCGTTCACGGGGTGTGAGATAATCGGCGATTCGATAAATAATGGCGCCGGCGGACAATTCCGTATAAATCTTGCCGCCGCCTTCGAGCGCCAGCAGGGGGGCTAAGGTGAGGATTTGTTTAGGTTCTTTCGCCTTGGCGACGATATCTTCTGAAACCTTATGCAGCTCGATCGGCACCCATTTTTCCGGTACAAGGGCAAAGGGCACCCGCACGAGTACAAGCGGAAACGTAAGAATGGCAAGCAGCGCGCCTATGGCCATGGAGATCGACGCTATTTTAAACTGCCGACCGACATGGCCCTGACCGCTCAGCCTTCTTAAATAGGAAAGGGGAAAAGCCAGGGCGATCACCAGAAACGGGACCGGAATCGCAAGGTATTGTCGCCACATGGTCGGCGGAATCAGGGCGACTACAAAAAAGACAACCGGCAGAATAACGACGAGCCGCAAGCAGTTTCTGTCCGCGATCTTCAATTTACGGTGAAGAATGATACTGACGAGAAACAGGTAAATCAGCAGGGCGACCAAAACAAAGTAACCCGGCGTCGTTAAGCACGCTAACGTCAGGCCGACCTTGTTATGGACCATTCCAATCTCTTGCAGCCATCGGCCGTAGAATGTTGGAATTTTAACAAGATTGAGAAAAAACGCTTTCGGGGCCTGGGCGATGACCCACAAAGGCCAAATCATCACCACCGCCGACGCGGCCAAAAACAGTAGGGCGGTTTTGGCCCTTTGTTTGATGGATTGAGCCGGCAAGCCCAGGATAACGACAAAAAAGACCAGTTCGGTTAAAACAGTCGTGATTCGCATGAAAGTCGCGAATGTCAACAGGGCGCCGATGGCCGCTATTCGCCAATACTCTGATTTTTTTTGAAAGTCCGTAGAGATAAATAACCACAAAGACAATACGACACACAAGATAACCACATCGTGGTTCCATGCATAGCCGTTGGCGTAATCGACCAGCGGGTTGAAAAGATACAAAACGACCGCCGCCAGGCCCAATAACGTGCCGGTTATGACAAAAGGTTTGAAAACATGTCGATAAATCACGATGATTAGTATCATCACCAGAATATCACATACACTTGAGAGCAATCGACCCACAAGTAAGTAGTGTGTCGTACCGAACATCTTATACAGAGCGGCGCAGAGCAAGGGGTGGTAGGGCATCTGGGCGGCGTACGAGAAATCCCGATAGATCAGCTTACCCTGGGCCAGGCAGACGGCCCCGGTGCAATACATCTGCTCGTCCCGGCCGACCGGCTTGGTCATACTGTTGGCCAAAATCGACGCCGAGAGGACAATCAGTAATATCACAACGATTATGATAGCGATTCTTGAAGATATCATCAGAGTGTTGTTTATTTACATCCTCAATCGAAAATAGTCAATAATAAACTCATACGGACCGGTTCACTTTGTCATCCCTTTCGCTTTGTCACCCCTGCGAAGGCAGAGATCTATAAACGAAACGGTGAGACTGGATTCCCGCCTCCGCGGGAATGACGGAAATGATGTCTCTACCATTCGGCGAGCTCCCCGATAAGCTCTTCAACCAGGTCTTTCATCGTTACAATCCCGATACTCCTGGTGCGTCCATGCCGGCCGGCCCGAGTCACCAGGACGATCCTCTGCTTTTCAGTCTGCATGAAACGGATAGCGTCCGTTACAGTGGTCTGAGTGTCAAGCTCCCGAATGGGTTTGATATAATCATGCAGATTGACGAACTCTTTCGACGAGCTTAATGTTTCATAGATATTGATGAAACCGAGAATGGTACCGCGTCCGACCTCCGTGACGAGTAAGCGGGTAAAGGCGCATTTGCTTACTTTAGTGAGCAACGTAGAACGGTTGGAATCGAACCGGATTTTTTCGACATGACTCAAGGGTATCATGACGGTCCCGATGTGAACGTGCGAGATGCTGACCAGCCGTTTGATGATATCATTCTGTACGGGGCTGAGAATCCCCTCTTCGTGCGTATCTTTCAGGATGGCCTGGACCTTGTGTCTTTGGGTTGAGCTGATGACCGTTCCTGATGAGGTTGTTAAACCCGCCATTCGGGCGAAAAGACGCGATAAGAATTTAAACAAAGGTACGATGCCGCACCATTTCAAAGGTTTGTAAAACGCATAAAGGACCGGTGATAGGATCGGCATCAGCGCATCGGCACGATAAAAAAACAGGTTCTTGGGTATCAACTCGGAGAAGACAAAAAGGGTAGGAACCATCACTAACGTCGCCAGTATTTCGGCTCGATGTTCAAATTCGGCGCCCAACAAGCCTAAAAAGGCACTGGTGACGAAGCTGGTGGCGAGATAATTGACGAGATTATTGCCTATGAGGAGGGATAAGAGTAAGCCGGGGCTGTCGTGCAAACAGCGTCCGAGGATGACGAAGGGTAACTGCTTCTTTTCAACACCGAGGCGCAGACGGAGCCGGCTCAGTTGATAAAGCCCGGTTTCGGACCCGGAGAATAAACCTCCCAGCAGTATAAAACACACGACAGCAGAAACTAAAACGATGCTATAATTCATTGTTTTGGAACAATTCAAGAGTCAAGATAAGCGTTTCGATCCGCCGTTTTTGCACTTTTTCTACGGTGAACGTCAGATTTTTCAAACGTGCGACATCTCCGGGTTGGGGGATTTTTCCAAGCAGGGCGGTTACCAAACCGCCAATCGTTACCTGATGTGTTTGAGCCAGATCGATCCCGAAGACGTCGGCCCAATCATGAACGGCGAGGTTGCCCGCGAGGCGATATTCGAAAGGCCCCGTCTGCTGGACCGGCTCAATCTGGCCGGAAGGCTCGATCTGGCCGAGCAACTCCTCAGCGATATCCTCAAGGCACACAGAACCGGCGATTCCGCCATATTCATCCACGACGACGGCCATATCGCTCTGAGTTCTGCGGAAGAATTCCAAAAGGGATTCGACGGTCTTCTGCTCCGGAACGAAATGGACCTTCTGGACGATCCGATCCAACGAGGTATCGGGTCTAAGTAATATCTGTCGAAGATGAACCAGACCGACGATTCTGTCGATCTCGCCAACATAAACAGGCAATTTGGTCAAATGATGTTGTTCCATCTTTTCACGGGCAACCCGGCTCGAATCCGTCACGGCGCAGGCAATCATATCCACCCGCGGACGCATGACATTGCGGACTTTTAAGAAACCCAGCTCGATTACTTCTGCTAACAGTCGATCTTCATCGGCGCTAATCAATCCCTGTCTCCGGATGGTCTCAATCAACGATTTGAATTCATGGACGCTAATAGCCTTCGGCTTCCGTTTCGGCCCTAAAAGCAAACGCATGGCCGGCTCCAAAACGAGAATTTTGAATAGGAACTCCAGAGGAGCGAAGATTTTCAGACAGACGAACGTCGGCAGGGTCGCCGAAACGCTCAGGACTCTTGAATTCGAGTAAGCCATGGATTTCGGCAGGATTTCACCGAAAAGCACCAACGCAAAGAAACTGGCCAGAGCCGTCACCGCCGCCGCCATACCGCCATAGTCTTTCATACGAATAATCAGAACGCTGGAGACGGCGTAATACAAGACATTTACCACCATATTCCCGAATAAAAAGGTATTGAGTAATTGCCCCGGTTTGCTCAAGAGTGTGGCGGTGAGCTTCTGAAGTCGATGTTTGGACTCTCTCAAGAGTTTGATTTGTCGAGGCGTGAGATTGAAAAAAGCGGTTTCCGAGCCTGAAAAAAAAGCCGAACCGGCCATTAAAATCACCAGCAAAATGATCTTCGGAACCTGGGCCACCATACCAGACACTATCCGATTGGGGTTTTGGGTAATACAATCGTAAAAGTACTTCCATGACCAGGTTCAGATTTTACCGAAATGCTCCCCCCGTGTCCATCGACGATCATTTTACAAAAAGCCAGGCCCAACCCGGCTCCCGAGTATTCCGCCGCTGGACTTCCCTTTTTTTTAGTGGAAAAAAATCGCTCGAAGATGTTCTGCAGATCCTCCGGATCAATCCCATCACCGGTATCGGCGACATTTATCTCGGCGACACCCTTTTTTTCCTCGGCCCTGACGGTTAAAACACCGCCGCGCGGCAACATCGCATCGCGGGCATTAAGGACAAGGTTCATTAGAACCTGTTGTATTTGAACGGGTACAACGTGAACGGTCAAATCGTCGGAGACTTGGATATTCACAGTGATTCCATCTTTCGTGAAATCCCGACAAAGGCAGGTAAAAACCTCTTCAATTAGATCGCAAAGCCGAACCGTTGCCCTTTCCTGGTTCTTTCCACTGACCAGCGCAAGCATGCTCTCCATGATCTTCGAGGCGCGATCGCAATTGGCGACGGCTTTTTGTAACGCCTTTTGGGCTAACGCATTATCCTCCGGTTGGCTCAGGGCAAAGCTGGCATAACTT
>JAFGTG010000020.1 GCA_016934255.1 Sedimentisphaerales bacterium | reverse complement strand
TGCGGAGATTCCGCCTATACAAGAGTATTCCGATGACGGGCGACATTGGAACACCGATGCGATTTGCTGGGTGAGTGTGGCCGATGATGCAAAATGGAATACTATCGAATCGGAATACGCATCGGCGGAATTATCAAATCTGATTGTGCCTTTGGTGCGTGATGAATTGAGAAATATAGGTCATCCGGTCATTGTGTTTCTCAATCAATATATTACGCGCGAGAAACGGCTGTCGATCCAAAAGGTCATCTTCTGCAAAGAATTTGAAATTAAGAAGACTATGGTGAGAGAAGGCATCTGCTATGACATGCACTTGACATTGGAGGTTGTTAATTACCCTCAGCAGGAACAGACCACGCTATGCCAGGTCTGGGGGCGTTCGCTTGTCGATAAAGACAAAACGGCTTCGTGGGATGATATTTACCGAGTATGTGTAAGCAATTTGCGTTATGCACCGGAATTCAGGGAAGCGCTTGAAGTCGATGCGTCAGATCAAATGTAGCCGTTCATCACAATATCAGATAAAAGTGGAGAAGATATCCCACTGTTCGAAAAAACTATCCAAGACTCAATAATCATATCATAAATTCAAATATCATGAAGATGTAAGCGTAAGAATACAATCCGACGGAATATTCGTTTGATTTCGGCGGATAGTATGAAAAAGCGATTGGTTGCATGAGGTATGGTTTAAGAATCGTCTCACAGCCATCTGAAGATCGTGTGACAAGGTCGTGAGCCCTGATAGAAATGCTTTCTATCAGGGCTTCGATCTTTAAGTAATATTCATTTCTTGTAAACCTCCGGTTGTGTTTTGGCATAAGAAATGTAAAATTGCGGGGAACAATAGTATCTATTTCGGGCATCTTAATTGACGATGAGTGCAGGACGATTGAAGACGGCGGTGTTAGGGCTCTCGGACCGAGGGGGGCTTCTATTGGAGGCGGCCCAGGGCGTCGAGAGTCTGGAGATTACGGCCGTGGCGGATAAGGAGACGAATCTGGCTGAGAAAGCCGCCGCCGAAGCTCAGTGTGATTCTTTCGATGATTACCGTCAGTTGATTATCCAGAATCAGCTCGATTGTTTGTTGGTGGCCGCACCGATGCACTCGTGCGATGAGTACGTGCGGATGGCGATGAAAAATCGGTTTCATGTACTTAAAATGGCGCCGACGGCGAGGGATTTCGAAGAAGCGACGAAATTCGTCCGCCTGGCCGACGAGCAGGAGATACAGTTTGCGATAGCCAATCCGAACCGGTTCGCACAAAGTTTTTTAGCGCTCCGGCGATTCTTACAGGAGGGGAAAATCGAGCAGATTTTCCTGATGAACGTTTTCTGCAACGCGGGCGATTACGAGCGGTCCGGCTGGCAGACGGACCCGAAACTGGCCGGGGGGGGCGTGCTACTGCAAGATTGTTACCGGATCGTCGATCAGGTCGTGTGGAATTTCGGGGTGCCGCAACAGGTGTATTCGCTGAGCACGAACCAGGCCCGGGATAAGCAACAAAGGTCTTACCTGACGGAAGATACAGCCGTTCTCACGATGAAATTCAGCGACACGTTCATCGGTAACTTTGTCGCGGTCCGTCGGGAAGGGACCGGGCCGGAGGAGGTGTTTCTCAGGCTCTACGGGAAGGATCGTATCCTGACGCTGAGCGGGAAACGCGTGACGCTGAGCGACGGTTCCGGCCGCGTGGTGGAGGAATTGGAGTGTGACGATGACGAGCGGGAATGCTACAGACAATCGCTGGAGCGTTTTGCCGAAAGTATCTTGTCACCCGGTGAGAAGAAGCTGGCCAGCAGCGGGCGGGAAAATCTGAAGAACATGGCCGTGATTGAGTCGGCGTATCTTTCGACACGAACGGGATTTCCGGAGGAGCCGGGCCGAATTCTTCAGATGGCGCCGATGCCGACCGGGGTAACACCTACGGAATAAGGGTGGAAATAATGTAAAATAACTGTTTGACAAACCGGACGTCAGGTTATAGGCTGTTGATGTGATGACGTAATGATATTCAGATTCGTGTTTTGGAGACCTTACAATGGATGACAGCAAGAAGAAACCGATTATGATCGCCGTGATCCTCGTGTGCCTGGGAGTGGCCGGGGCCGTTACCTTTTTGCGGAGTGGCGGCGGCGGCGGAACGATTGATGATATATCGGAGGACAAGACGACCTGGGTCATATGCATGAATCCAAAATGCAAGGCGACGTACGAGATGGGCGAGAAGGCGTACTATAAAGCCGTCCAGGAGCGTATGGATCCCAGGGCACTTTCGACGCCGGCATTGATCTGTGAAAAGTGCGGCGAGCCGAGCGTGTACAAAGCCGTGAAATGTGCCAATCCGGAATGTGGAAACGTCTTTAGAGCCGGTAGTGTGCCGAATGATTTTGCGGATCGCTGTCCCAAGTGCGGCAAGAGCGAAACAGAGGAAACCAGAAAAAGACGCCAGCAGGGCGGCTAATCAACCGGGATTCGGTAGGGTGTGCACCGTACAAGAACATCAATCCCGGCTATGAGACTGTCACGCATAAGGATAATGAGGATTTAGAATGGCTCCAGAGGGGGACTGGGGGGGTGCGTCTGAGCCTTGAAGGTGGACGATTTCATCTTCCGTTCAAAAACAAAAGGGCCTATACGAATGAGTATAGGCCCCGATTTTTTATATACGATTATTTACAATTTACGGTTGCTCCGACGCCGGGGGATAGAGACGGATATCGTCAACATAGATCGTCCCCGAACCGCCGGAGCTTGCCACACCGGATTTAGCGCCTAAGCCAATCGCAATGCTATCCACATCGGCCAGGTTGACGCCCTGGTCGGCGAAAGCCTGAAGCGGAATACGCCATTCGGTCCAGGTATCGATCGTCGCCGCGGCGGGATCGTCATGAGCCACGATGGCCGAGGTTCCATTGGCATTCGCGATTTCCACGTACATCGGCTCGGCCGCATTGCTGGCGATCCCAACATCCTGATGCGCCCATTGCCCGCTGACGTTGCCGCTCGTCGTCACGTTCGAGAAGACCGCCTGGCACGTCTGAGCGGCGTCATGGCTGGTCAAGGCCAGACCGATGTACACATTCGACGTCATCGGAATATTCACCGGAACCGAGTCGGCGACCGGTTGCCACGTGGTGCCGTTGCTCGAATGCGTCACGGTGAAGTTGCCCATCGCGTCACGCTCGACCTTAATCCAATGCGGCGCGGTAATACCGGCTTCGGTCGTGCCGGTCATGGCAATATCCGTATCGGTGCGGAGCTGGAACGCCACGCCGCTGCTGGCGGAGACTAAAGCGAAGGCGTGCTTCGAGCCGGCGTCCAGCGTCTCGCGGATCATCACGCCGGCTTTGGCCCAGTCGTGTGTATTCGAGATGCTGTTGACTTTCGCGACAATCGAGCCGGTGCCGGTGAGGGTCTTATAGGCATAGTGGAACTCATCGGCGGTGTTCCAGATATCGGTGCCGGAGCCGGTCATCGTGTAGGTGCCGGCCGGGCCTTCCACGAAACTGCCGACGGAAGCCGGATAGCCCTGGAACCATACGACCAGGTCCGTCAGGCCGCGTCGGGTCCAATCCCGCGGGGCCGTCAGGGGCCGCACGGCCTCGGAATTCGACACGCCGGCGGTGTTGTCATAAAGCAGCGGCATGGATTGATTGCCGTTGTTGACAATCGTCTGCTCGGCGTACGGTGGCAGGAGGTAACCGACCTGCGCGCCGTTGGTCGGTACGCCGTAACCGTCGATCCAGTGCTGCCAGATCGCTTCGCCGTTCGCATCGTCGTCGGTATAGCTCTCGAAATCGTCCACGAGAATGAAGTCGGCGACGGTGAAGCTCCAGATGCGACCTTTCGTGATGGTGCCGTCGGTATTGACTTCATCGATGCGCCAGTAATACGGACCGCCGCCCCATTCGACGCCTTCGGCAGGCGTAAAGGTAGTGGCATTCTGGCGGCCTCGATAGATACCGGTTGTGTCGGAGCTATCGGCACTATCCAATGCATTTTCGTCCAGGCCGAAATACACATCATGTTGTGAGGCATTGTCGCCCGCCGACCAGCTCAAGGGCAGTGCGGTGTCGATATCCGGATTCGAACCGTCCGCCGGATTCGGATCCCAGGCCATCAGCGGATCGCCCCGCATAACCTTCTGGATTTCTTCTTCGGTCAGTGTCTTCGTATAAACACGAAGGTCATCGACGGCGCCGTAGAAATAATTTGCATTATTCCGACTCGTTCCGACGATGAATTCGTTAAACAGCAGGTTGTTTTCTGTGAATGTATAGCTGGTGGCCCATTTGCCGTTATAGTAATACTGGCCGGTGGTCCCCTCGACGGCAATCGCCAGGTGGATCCAGGCTGTCGTTACGGGACCGAACACGGTATCGGTTCCCCCCGGCGGATTAATCCGGTAGTTGCCCGGATCGGTTCCATCGACGTCAATTTGAATCCCGGAACTGTTCGGAGTGTGACTGCTGAACGGAGCCTTGTACTGTGCTTGTCCCAGGATATCCGCTCTCGCCCACAACGCGACGGTGAAGTTCGGGAAGTTCTGCGCAGAAGACAACGAATGGATCACATAATCATCGGTCCCGTCGAGCTTGAGCGCGCCGCCGTGGTACCCGTCTATCCACTGCGGCTTACTCATAATGTCGCCGTCGTGACCGTGGCCGGACCAGTCGATAACAACAGATCCTTCACCTTCGTCGAATGTCCACCAGCAGAGCAGATCGGGGTCAGCGATCGGAATGTCAGGCCTTGTCGTGAAGCTCCAGACGTGGCCTTTGTGCGTGGTGAAGCCGTCGAATTCATCGACTCGCCAATAATAAGTCGTTTCCTTCTCGAGCACACCGGCGCTATACGTCGTGTCTGCTATCGGTAAAGCCCCCGCGGCGTTACTCACGGTCTCGAAATCTTTACCGAAGTACACATAGTGTAATTTGGCGTTGAATCCGGGCGTCCAGCTCAGGGTGACATCCTCCGGATTCACCAACTTGGCGTCATTCGCCGGGCTTGGATGGTAGGCGGTCAAAGAAGGAACGCTGAAACGCCAGACGTCGCCTTTCCACGGACTCTCCGGATGGGTGTCGTTAATCTCATCAATGCGCCAGTAGTAGGTCGTGCCTGGAACAAGCCCATTCGGATAAGCAAATCCGGGGAAGCCGGCGACATAAAAGTTCGTGGTCTGGTTACCTCGGTACAGATCGGAATCTCGTGTAGCGTCATTCACGTCGTCGAAATTCTCGCCCATATACACATCATGGGACGTGGCCAGCCTTCCCGGGCTCCAGGAAAGACTCACCCAGGTGCCTTCGTGTATAGAACCCTCCGCGGGATCGGGACCGTAAGCGAACGGCCAGGGTTTGCCCGACCATTGACTCAAGTCGATTTGCGTCAGCGCCTGGTTGATGATCCAGACTTCATCCACGGCGCCTTCGAAGTAATCGCCGGTCGCTGTGCTATTGCCGTCATGATATTTTGATTCTGCATTGTGATACCCTATACCGTTATCATTCGAACGGCTGTTCAATTGGCCGCCGGGTCCTGTTCCGATCAACTCTCCATTCAGCCACATTTCGAATTTGTCGTCCTCTTGCGCTGCGGCGCCGTCTCGGAGGATCGCCGCGGCGGCATACCATTCATTGGAATTAATGGGTGCCGAGATAAATGTCCCCGTCCATTCCGGCGTATAGTCGCTCAGGTTCCATCCCCCAACGTAGAGCAGACCTTCATGGACGTAGATACTCACCCCGCGGGTCGTGCCGCCTTCGTCGTAAATGGTCTGCCGGGTCGATTTATCCACGTCATCGCATTTAAAGACCGCCACGACCGTATGATTCGTGTGAGTACTCAGGTTAATAAACGCCGAGTCCGGGATATGCACGCCGTCGTCGATGCCATCGAAGTGTAACGCTTTGCCCTTCAGGCCGTCAACGATTTCCGGATTTCCGATAAGGTTGGCCGTATTGCCGTTGGGTGAGTCGTCCGGTACATTGGCGCCGACGTTTTCGAACAGATAGACGAGGCCGTCGGTCACCGCTTCCGGTTCGAGCTGAGCCGTGGCGTTGCCGGCCAGTGTCAGCATCACAATCATTGAGATTAGACACATCAATCTCTTACACATAATGGACCTCCTTCAGAAGAGTTACATTAAGATAATTATTTATAATCGATCTTCACTCCTCATCGGCATCTTTCCGAAAAAGCTGAAACTCCAATTTATCGGAAAAATGGAAAAACTATGTATATGCCCCATACATAATGATTTATAGCAAATTTCAAACGTTTTCGTCAAGGATCATTGGGTCGCAAAAACGGGGCCTATGCCGATAAAACATGGGCCCCGAACGGATATTCACTTTATATAAACTGCTACGTTACAGCTTATGGCTGCGGGTCTGTCGCCGGGGGGTAGAGACGGATATCATCAACATAGATCGTCCCGGAGCCGCCGGCGCTGGCCACGCCCGCTTTCGATCCTAAACCGATTGCAATGCTGTCCACGTCGGTCAGATGGACGCCCTGATCGGCGAAAGCCTGGAGCGGAATCCGCCATTCGGTCCAGACGTCGATCGTCGCCGCGGCGGGATCGTCCTGAGCGACAAGGGCCGAGGTACCGTTAGTATTTGCGATTTCCACGTACATCGGCTCGGCCGCATTGCTGGTGATTCCGATGTCCTGATTGGACCATTGGCCGCTCACGTTGCCCGACGTCGTAACGTTCGAGAAAACCGCTTCACACGTCGCCGTCGCATTATGGCTGGTCAGCGCCAAACCGATATAAACATTCGACGTCATCGGAATGTTCATCGGAATCGCACCGGCAACCTGTTCCCACGTGGTGCCGTTGCTCGAGCGTGAAGCCGTGAAGTTACCCGTCACGTCGCGTTCGATTTTCACCCAGTGCGGCGCCGTAATATCGGCCTCGGTCGATCCGGTCATCGCGGCGTCCGTATCCGTGCGGCGCTGGAAGGCCACCCCGCTGCCGGGGGTGATGCAAACGAAAGCATGCTTTGAGCCGGCATCCAACGTCTCCCGAATCATCACGCCGGCCTTCGCCCAGACGTTCGTATTCGTAACGCTGTTGACCCGAGCGACAATCGTGCCGGGCCCGGTAAGCGTCTTAAACGCATAGTGGAACTCGTCGGCCGTGTTCCAAATATCGGTCCCGGAGCCGGTCATCGTAAAGGTGCCGACGGGACCTTCGACGAAGCTGCCCACGGAGCCCGGATAACCACGGAACCACAGCGACAGGTCCGTCAGGCCGTGCCGAGACCAGTTTCGCGGAGCGGTCAAGGTCAGCACGGCTTCTGAATTCGACACGCCGGCCGTATTGTCATAGATAAACGGCATCGATTGAATGCCGTTGTTGATAATCGTTTGCTCGGCATACGGAGGCAGAAGGTAACCGACCTGGGCGCCGTTGGTCGCCACGCCGAAGCCGTCGATCCAGTGCTGCCAGATCGCTTCGCCGTTCGCGTCGTCGTCGGTATAGCTCTCGAAATCATCGACGAGAATAAAGTCGGCAACGGAAAAGCTCCAGATGCGACCCTGGGTAAGGGTTCCGTCGTTATTGACTTCATCGACGCGCCAGTAGTAGGGACCACCGCCCCATTCAAGACCTTCGGAGGGCGTGTAGGTCGCGGTGCTCTGACGGCCCCGATAAACACCGGTCGTATCCGAGCTGTCGGCGTTCTCGACCGCGTCTTCATCCAGGCCGAAGTACACGTCGTGTTGCGAGGCGCTGTCGCCGGCCTGCCAGCTCAACGGAATCGCCGCATCGATGTCCGGCGTCGAACCGTCCTTCGGACTCGGTTGCCAGGCTAACTTCGGATCAATTCGCATGACCACCTGTATTTCCTCTTCGGTCAGCACCCGGTTGTAGATGCGTGCATCATCAATGAGGCCGTTCCAGGGGGCGCCGTGCCAGGGCGTCTCGCCGATTCGGACGCGACCTGTGGCGGCGGTATTGATGGCGGTGGACTGCGACGTGAGCGTCTCATCCATCTGGCCGTCCACGTAGAGGAGTGTGTCCACCACGTCGGGCGAGCCGTCGTCTTCGAACGTCACCGCCACATGATGCCAGGCATCGTCGCCGATACTCGTGACACCGTAATGATATCCGCCGTTGACTTCGACCCGAAGGCCGCCTGTCACGTCCTGGCGCACTCTCCACTTTTCTCCCACGACATTCTCGCCCCAGGACATAATGGTCAGGTTCGTGTTGGGCACGTCTGTTCTGATCCAGGCGCAACAGGTTCGGGGATTCGTGCCCGTGATACCTTCGTAGTCGAAAGCTTCCACGTAATCCCCGCCCGAACCGTCAACATACAAAGCACTCAGGTCATACCCTTCGATCCATTGGATTTCGCCGTTCAGCGCACCGTGATGGCCGTTGCCGGACCAATCGACGGTGGTTTTCCCGACACCCTCGTTGAGCGACCACCAGAGAATCAGGCTGGGATCGTCCGTCATTGGCACGGCGGGGATCGTCGAGAAGCTCCACACGTCGCCTTTGTGCGTGGTGAAACCGTCGAATTCATCGATTCGCCAATAGTACGTTGTATCGCCTTCGAGCGCGCCGGGGCTGTAGGTCGTCTCTGCCGATGGCAAAGCACCCGCGGCGTTATTCACCTGATCGAAATCATCGCCGAAGTACACGTAATGGAGCTTCGCCGCGAATCCGGGCGTCCAGCTCAACGTCACGTCATCCGGATTCACGTAGGGCAGTCCGTCCGCCGGATCGGGATCGTAGGCCGTCAGCGGTGGAACGGAAAAGCGCCAGACGTCGCCTTTCCACGGACTCTCCGGATCGGCGTCGTTCACTTCGTCGATGCGCCAGTAATACGTCGTGCCCGGTACGAGACCTTCCGGATAGGCAAATCCGGGAAAGCCGGCGACGTAAAAATCAGTTGTCTGATTGCCTCTAAACCATTCGGAGTCTCGTGTGGCATTATTGACATCGTCCAAATTAACACCCATATAGATATCGTGGGAGACGGCTAACTGACCCGGTGTCCAGGACAAATTCACCCACGTGCCTTCGTGAAGCGCTCCGTCCGCAGGTTCGGGACCAAAAGCATACGGCCAGGGCTTGCCCGCCCATTGACTCAACTCGACTTGCGTCAGTGCCTGGTTGAGAATCCAGACTTCATCAATGGCGCCTTGGAAGTAATGACCATCTGCAGGGGACGCATTGCCGTCGTGGAATACCGCGTTCTGCTGTGTGTAACCGATGGCTCCATCATCTCCATGATTATGAAGATGACCGCCGGGAGCGGTGGCAATCAATTGACCGTTCAACCACATCTCGAATTTATCATCCTCGACCGCTTCGGTGCCGTCTCGAATAATCATCGCCACAGCGTACCAGGCATTGGATAGAATCGGCGTCGAAAGCCAGGCGCCGTCCCACATATATTCCGCCCGGTTCCAGGCCGCGACGTAAAGCTCTCCTTCGGAGACATACGTGACCATACCGCGCGTCGTGCCGCCTTCCTCGAAGATCGTCTGTTTAGTGCCCGGTTTATCGACGTCGTCGCATTTGAAAACAGCCACGACGGTGCGATTGGGAAACGGACCGGCATTCACGTTGATAAAGTCGGAATCCGCCAGGTGAATGCCGTCATCGACACCGTCGAAGTAGAGGGCGTTACTTTTCATACCCTCGACGGTTTGCGGGTCTCCGACGATGGTCGCGGCGTTGTTATTCGCCGAATCGTCCTCGACTTGAGCGCCGCTGACGTTGTCGAATAAGTACACGTGGCCGTCATCAACCGTCACCGGGTCGATCTGGGCCATGACATGGCCGGCCAGTGCCAGCATGACAATTGAAGTTAGAATAACAATTTTCTTACACATACGGGTTCTCCATCAAAGAAGTAACATTACATTCAATCCAGATTCTTTTAAAAATTTCCAGTGTTTCTATCAGGCATGAATCGATCGGAGTCATCGGTGCCTATGCCGACAAAAAACAGGCCCCGACCGAATTCCGGTAAATTGTACTGGCGCCTATTTGAACGGCTTATCGAGGAGATTGACTCGGCCTGCGAGGCCGGCAATTTCCCCATGCGTCAAGGCACGTTCATAGATACGAACGTCATCGATGGCGCCGGATACGAAACTCGCCGGCGTTCTGGGGTCGGCATTGAAATCGGTCGATTCCGAGCCGAGGCCGACGTAGCCGTAACGCGTGTTTCCGGTTCCGTACGTCAGGCCTCCGGAAGCAGGTTTATGCGCGTTGCCATCGACATAAATCGTCAAGGTGCCGTTATCGAAGGTCCCGGCAATGTGATGCCACTGACCGTCATCGACGCGGGCATCACTGCTATAGTCCACTTGTCCGGTGTCGGTCATCACGTCCCAGCCCACCTGGCCGGGACCGGCACCGTCGCCATTGATTTCCAGCCGCCAGTATTCGTTGCGATCAAACGAAGCGATGATCTGGTCGGCTCCACTCGTTGTGCGAACCCAGGCGCAAACCGTCACCGCCGTATGGCCGCCGCTGGCGTAGTGGAGGTTCCCAATGGCCACGTAGTCGTCAACGCCATCGAGGTTGATAGCCTGGCCGATCTTGCCCGATCCGTATGTGGCGCCACCGAAAGCGGTACCCGGATTGGCCCCGGTGCTATCATTAGCGTTGCCGTCGAACGCATAGTGCAGCACCAGGCCGGTTGCATCGGGCTGGACGGGCGTGACCGACTCCTCCGGATAAGGATACAACCTGATATCATCAAGGAGCAGCGTGCCGTTGGCACCGGAGCCCTGAATCCCGATCGCCATACTCGTGACGCTGGTGAGGTTTGTCCCAATCGAAGCCAGATCGATATTCCAGGGTTGCCATCCCGCCAGCGCCAGGGTGCTGGAGAGACCGTCGTAATTGACCCGCACACCGTTGACCTTCATATACAATTGTCCGGGCACGTTGGTTCCATGGCCCGCAAACCAGAACGACAGGGTCTTCGCACCGTATGCCGTCCAGTCCTGGGCGGGCGTAAACGTGCGCACAACTTCCGAAATGCCAACGGTGGCGTTATTGTACTGGAAGGGTACGGACTTGTCGCCGCTGCGAACGTTGCCTGTCTCAAGGGATTGACCGGTGATGTATCCCATCGTCGATCCGTTGACGGACGGATCGTCAAATCCATCGACCCACGCCATGTACACGAGATTGCTGCCGGGCTCATCGGCGGGAATGTCGTTGTACGACTCGAAATCTTCAACCAGAGAATAATCCGCGACGGAGAAACTCCAGACGCTGCCTTTTACGACCGAGCCATTACTTGCGACTTCGTCGATGCGCCAGTAATAAGGGCCGCTGTTCTCCGTGATACCCTCCGGCGCATAAGACGTCGCACTCTGACGACCCTTGTAGAGACCGGTCGTGTCGGACGTATCCGCGTCTATGATGGCCGCCTGATCGGTGCCGAAGTAAACGTCGTGCTCAGATGCGCCTTCGCCGGCTGACCAGCTAAGCATGTTTGCCACGTTGATCCCCGTCTCCGACTCGTCGGCGGGGCTCGGCGCCCAGGCAAAGAGCGGATCACCCCGCATCACCTGAAAGATATCTATCTGTGTTAGGGATCTGTCATAGATGCGAACGTCGTCCAGTTCACCCGTAACCGGTGAGCCGCCGCCTCTGGTACCGTCGAAGGCGGTAGCCTCAGAGTTGGCTCCGATGAAGCCATAACGCGTGTTTCCACTGCCGAACGTCCTGCCTCCCGTCGTTGAGGGCTCCGGAACGCCGTCGATATAGATGACCATGAATCCGTTGTCGAAGACGCCGGCGACATGGTGCCATTGCCCGTCATCGACACGTGAGACGCTGCCATAATCCACTTGGCCGGAGTCGGTCATGACGTCCCAGCCGACCTGACCGGTACCGGCTCCATTGCCGTTGATTTCTAAGCGGTAGTAATTATCGCGGTCGAATGAGATGATATACTGGTCAGACCCCGTCGTTGTCAGAATCCAGGCACAGACGGTGACTTCAGTCAGATCCGACGCGGCGTAGCGAAGGTTCTGGATTGCTCCATACCGGCCGTGGAGATTTATCGCGGCATTGCCGTATCGGCCGGGCTCCGTCCAAATCGGATCGACGAGTATGACGTGATTGTCATGCCCGGACCAGTCGAGGGCCCTCTTGCCGATACCTTCGTCGAATTTCCACCAGGCGATAAAATTCGGGTCCTCGTGAGCGACGATTTCAGGTAGGATTGTGAAAGCCCAGATATCGCCCTTATGCGTGTTAATGCCGTCGAATTCATCGATGCGCCAATAATAGGTCTTATCGAATTCGAGCGTACCGGGAGAAAAGGTTGTCGTTGTCGCCGGCCCTTTGTAGGTCGCGCCGCCGGCCTCGACGTCGGCCGCATTGTCACCCATGTAAACGTGGTGGAGCTTCGCCTCGTACCCTTTGGACCAACTCAGTGTCGGATCCGGATCCACGAATTTCATTCCATCCGGCGGATCGGCGTTGTAGGCCGTCAGGGGAGGAACCAGGAAGCTCCAAATCTCACCCTTCCAGGGGCTGTCAGGATCATTGTTGTTGATCTCATCGACGCGCCAATAATAGGTCGTGCCCGGTTGTAAACCATCCGGGACCGGGAATCCGGGAAATCCCACGACTTGGAATGTTGAGCTTGTATTGCCGACGAAGCTCGCCTCTGCGCCATCGTTGACGTCGTCGAAGTTCGTACCGAAGTAAACGTCATGCGAGACGGCCAAATCCCCCGGAGTCCATGAAAGGTTCGCCCATGTACTTTCAAGAATGGCCCCATCAGCGGGGGTGGGCTCAGACGCGTAAGGCCATAACTTGCCCGAAAACGCACGCAGAACCTTTTCCGTCAGAGCGGTGTTGAGAATCCAAACTTCGTCAATGGTTCCGCCGAAAAACCACCCGTCGCCGGAACCGTCGTTATCGTGGAACACCGTGTTTTGTTGCGTATAGCCGATCGCGTTATTATCCGAGTGATTGTGAAGGTGGCCGCCGACGTCCTTACCCACCAATTCTCCGTCCAGCCACATTTCAAACTTGTCGGCTTCCAGGGCCTCATGGCCATCTCGAAGCACCAAAGCGACGGTATGCCATTCATTGGAATGGATGGGAGCGGAGATCCATGAACCCGGATTCCAGTTATATTCACCACGGTTCCAACCACCCACGTAAACTTCACCGTTGAAGACGTAGATGACGAGTCCGCGCGTTCTGCCGCCTTCGTCGATTATCGTTTGCTTTTCCTGCTTTGTGACGTCATCGCACTTGAATACCGCCATAACGGTGCGATTCGGGAAAGGACCATTGGTTACGTTGATATACGCGGAGTCCGGGATGTTCACACCGTCAATTAATCCATCGAACTGCAGCGCGTTACCCTTGAGCCCGGCCACGACGGTTGGATTTCCGAATAGGGTGCCCGCGTTATTATTTGCTGAGTCATCCGGGACGATACCGCCACTGACATTGTCAAAAAGGTACACGTGCCCCGTTGTAACAGTGGCCGGATCGATTTGAGCCATAACAGTCCCGCTCAAGGTTATGAACAGGATCATCGCGACTAAGAACATCGAGTGTTTCCACATATCATTCGCCTTTCTTTTTATAGTGAGTAAGAATTACGGTCGTCATTCCCTGTTGACGCACCGCATTTTTTCGTATTAATGTAAATATTTCATACTCCATTTGGGGGATATGCCCGTGATATGCCGCTACCTCCTTTCTTCAAAACTCATCAAGACCCACCAACCTAAGAAGGTAAGAATTTCAGCCGTTACACATATACTTTTTAGAAGTGCCTCGACTCTTTTTCTATTCCGGGAGCCGGTTAGAAAAGGCTTTTAATATGACCACCCATCCGTTCGGTTTTTGCCCGGGAGCATTGTGTGTATTTTCTAAATTCACCTAAGCCTTCTTATACCAGAAAAAGCCCTTAATCGTCAAGAGAAATCTCCGGAGCCATCCATCAGTAAAGACCTGATAACACGGAGGGCAGGTCTTTTTCGGTCGAATGGAAATACACACTATTTCAGCCTTAAATTGAAAAATCCGCTCGAAATTTCCCTTTTTTATGAAACAACACTTCATATTTCGGATTTGACAAACGTCTGGTTTAGGAAATTATCCTGTCTCAAGGCTGTTTTACTCGTTGTTCATCGTTTTGATCACATCATTGCGTATTGTCCGAAGTAGCCTATAATCAGGTGTTTTGGTCAGAAGTCTTGTATTAACCGACGGATGAGTATGAATATTTTAGGTCTATCGGCTTTTTACCATGATAGTGCCGCGGCCCTGGTCCGTGATGGCGATATTGTTGCCGCCGTCCAGGAGGAACGGTTCACGAGGATCAAACACGACAGCCGGTTCCCCACAAACGCCGTTTCGTACTGCCTCCAGGAAGGTAACCTGACCGCCGAACAACTCGATTTCGTCGTTTTTTACGAGAAACCGTTGCTGAAATTTGAACGATTGCTCGAAACCTATATCGGTTATGCCCCTCGCGGATTCAAGCAATTTCTTATAGCTATGCCGGTCTGGTTTCGCCAAAAGCTTCACCTGCCGCGTGAAATGGATAAAGCCCTGAATAAGAAATATCAAGGACATTATGTTTTTGTCGAACACCACGAGTCCCATGCATCGAGTGCGTTTTTTCCTTCTCCCTTTGAAGAAGCCGCCATCCTCACGCTCGACGGCGCAGGGGAATGGGCGACCGGCAGTTTGGGCGTTGGCCGGGGCAACACAATTGAACTGATGCAGGTGATGCACTTTCCTCATTCATTGGGTTTGCTTTATTCCGCATTTACGTATTTTACCGGCTTCCGCGTGAATTCCGGCGAATACAAGATGATGGGCCTGGCGCCGTATGGCGAGCCGATCTATTATGACCTCATTATGGACAAGCTTCTGGATCTGAAAGAGGACGGTTCATTCCGGCTGGATCTGTCCTATTTTCCCTGGTGCTATAAGATGGTGATGGTAAACGCGAAATTCGAGAAACTCTTCGGCGGTCCCCGTCGAAAACCGGAATCCCCCTTAACGCAGCGCGAAATGGATATCGCCGCCTCGATCCAGGCCGTTACGGAAGAGATTATGCTTCGAGCCGCCAGACACGTCCATTGGCTGACGGGCATGAAGAACCTGGCAATGGCCGGCGGTGTGGCGTTGAACTGTGTCGGTAACGGCCGGATTTTGCGAGAAGGGCCTTTCGAGCGTATCTGGATACAGCCTGCGGCCGGGGATGCCGGCGGGGCGCTCGGCGCCGCCTTGTTTGTCTGGCATCAATTGCTCGATAACGAGCGGAAAGTGAATAAGGAGGACACACAGCACGCATCGTTACTTGGACCGGCCTACAGCGATGAGCATATCCGGGCATACCTAAATTCGTTCCACGCTCGATATCATGTGTTCGAGGAGGAACAGCAGCTTCTCGACAAAGTGGCCGATCTGATCGGTGAGGGAAACGTGGTGGGCTGGTTTCACGGTCGGATGGAATTCGGACCCCGCGCCCTGGGCCATCGCAGCATCCTTGGCGATGCTCGAAGCGAAACCATGCAATCGATCATGAACCGCAAAATCAAGTTTCGTGAATCTTTTCGTCCCTTCGCTCCCTGTGTGTTGCGAGAGGACGTTTACGATTATTTCGATTTTCATAACGAGCAGGACAGCCCCTATATGCTTTTGGTGGCCTACCTCCAAACGGACAAACGTTTGCGGTTCCAGGATCAACCCGAGGTGGAAAGAGGATTGGATAAGCTGAACGTTAAACGCAGCGTTGTGCCTGCCATCACTCACGTGGATTACTCCGCACGCGTTCAAACGGTTGATCGCCGGCGGCATCCGAGACTTCATCGTCTCATGAGCCGATTTAAGGACAAGACCGGATGTCCGGTTCTCATCAACACGAGCTTCAACATCCGTGGTGAGCCGATTGTCTGCTCGCCGGAACACGCCTACAAATGTTTTATGGCCACAAATATGGACGTTCTGGTTATGGAAAATCAGTTACTTTACAAAACGGAGCAACCTCACGCCAGGCGGTATGAGATAGACGAGTACAAAGCCCGATTCGAATTGGATTAACAGAGTCGGTTGACGGAGAATGATTTTAGATGTCCCTGGTTGAAATCAATTGGCATCCGAGCCGCAGGGAGCTTCGTATGTTTGCGATAATCGCCCTGGTTGCTGCCGTCTTGATGGCTGTGCTGCTTTACACGTTCAAAGGTCTTGGGATGCAATGGGGCGCGGTCATCATTTCGCTTGGGGCGACGATAGTGTTGAGCAGCCTTGTATCCTCACGATTCACCAGGGTGATTTATCTTGGTTTCATCTTCGCGGCTCTTCCCATTGGTTTGGTGGTAAGCTTTGTGCTGCTTGCGGTTTTTTACTTCGGGATTCTGACGCCTCTGGCTTTTATCTTTCGCTTGATAGGACGAGATACGCTCCAACGTACGTTTGATCCCGGTGCCGACAGTTATTGGATAACGCATCGAAAACCAGATCATCTCGACCGTTATTATAATCAGTTCTGATGGAATTGGAGAATGGGCATGTCTAAAACGTCGCGACGGGGAAAAACAACGCAATTTGAAAACCTCAGCCCAAAGAAACGTCATACTTTGGTGGGGGAGTTCTGTTTTTTTTTGAAACATAACAAGAAATGGTGGCTCTTGCCTATTCTTCTGGTTTTACTGTTTCTCAGTCTGATTATCCTGCTCGGAGGGAGCGCCATAGGGCCGTTTATTTATCCATTTTTCTAAACGGCTGAGTCGGTTTATTGATTTGGCATGGCTTCTTTTACCCTCCGGAGATTCTCCCGGGCTTCGATATCGTCAGGATCAAGACGCAACGCCGCTTCAAACTGCTCCAACGCCTCCTGTAAGCGCCCCAGCCCGGCATATGCGGCGCCGAGGTTATTCCGCGCCTCCGCATGGTTCGGATCGAGCCGGACCGCCTTTTCCAGATGGATTTGGGCCTCGGCGTACTTTTGCTGTCTGCCGAGCGCCATGCCCAGCATGTTGAGCGCGCCCACATGATTGGGATCGACCTGGATCGTTCGTTGGAGTTCCACGATGGCTTCCGCCGCCTGGCGCTTCTTCATCAGGAGACGTGACAGGTTGAAATGCGCAGGCGTGAAGTCGGGCTCTAGTTGGATGGCCCGCTCGTATTGTGCCTGAGCTTCTTCGCGACCCAATCGCTCGTAAGCGGCGCCCAGATTGTTGTGTGCTCCGGCGTGCGTCGGATCCGCTTCGATGGCTTTCTTGAATTCCGCCGCGGCTTCTTCCGGCTTACTCGCTTTGAGCAACTCGGTGCCCATGCGGTTATACACTCGTGCATAATTCGGCTGGCTTCGGCCCAGTGCTTTTGCGGTTTCGAGGGCCTCCGTGTCACTTTGGGCCGAACGTGGGATGTCGTGTGTCGAAGGGAAACGACCGTCCAGGATGAGCTTCAGCGCCTCGGCGACGACACGCGCCCCTTCGGGGGAGGGGTGAAGCTCGTCGCCGGAACTGTAATACAACCGTGGATTGATAGCACTCCCTGACTTTGCGCGATGTTGTTGGAAATATTCCGAAAGGCGGACCGAAGGGATATTGTACATTGCCGCCAGATACTCGACCACGAGTTGCTCGTTGTCCCTGGGCATGAAGCAGACGTCCGTGATCCGATCATCCAGGAATCGAGGCCAGATGGCGACCAGCGGCTGAAAGTCGTGACGGTCGGCGAGTCTCCGGAATCGACGTAAGCCTTCGGCCACGTTGTTGTTTCCGATGGCGTCCTTGTTCCAGCGTATGGGATCTGCTTCCATTCCGAACTGAAACATGTTCAGCCGAATGCTGGCCAGGCGAAAGAAATGAGACTTCTGGAACAGCGCTTTGATGGCTTCGGGGCGTTCGATCGTCCCCCCGAGTGGAAAGGCCTCGCGGTTGAAATTGTCGAAGTCATTCTCAACAAACACCAAAACGACAACATCCGGATCGAATTGCAGCCCCTTCACTTCCAGCAGTTCGATTTCGGCCCGCGTACAATAGGCGCTAACGCCGAAATTGAGGACCTCGGTTGATCCATCGGAGTAGAGATGTTCGAGTTGGCGGGAAATGGTTTGGGATTCGCGCAATCCGTAGCCTTCAACCACTGAATCGCCGAGTAATAGGATACGTTTGACACCATCAGGCTTTCGGAACGTGCGTTCCTTGTCGCGCTGTCCGTGGGAATTGGTCCGTTCGTAGGTTTGGATGAAGTCGGGAGCGACGCTTTGGCAGTTGGCCTTCAATTCAAAGCCGAGAATTGGGTTTGTCGAGCGCTTGTAGATGCAGTCGTAGGAACTCAGTTGAATCGGCTTGATGCCCGGTGCCAGGGAAAAGACACGAACGATGCCTTCGGCCGCAAGCAGGGCGAGCAGTGTTGCGAAAACCGCTACGACCGGTTTAAGCAGCCGACGAAGAAACGATCGCAATAGATTTTTGGATGACATGCTGTGGTGCTCCGATACCGTACGCCATCAGATTGTCGATTGGATGGATAGCACGTCAAATGTCCATCGATGGAGAAAATTGTACCATCCGAAAAAAAAGCTCGCAAGGGAAGCTGTTCGCCCTGAAAGCGTCAAGTTCTTTTCGAACAGGCTGATCAACAGAGAATATAACAGAAAAAATCACTATATACAGAAAAAGTGTTATATTAGGAATAAACGGTGGCACTTCATTGTAGTTTTAATCGTCCGATAAATAGCCTTGTGAGGCGATGAAAACTCAAAAAGGCATAATAACGCTCACATCCCTCCTCTGTGCAGCTAAGTTTGCCGGCCACAAAGGACCTGTGGTCGGCAGGCTTAGCATCAATGCGACGGAGAGCGGGTTTTACGGATAAAGCGCAAGATAGAATCGTGGTCATCGAACCATAACGCATTTCATCTGGTTTTGATCGCGGATCAGCAGCTTACCGTCGATCAGGGCAAGGGGGGCCCAACATTCGTTGCTACCGAGCAGTTTTGCGCTGGCCAACGGCTTGAAGCCGGACGGATTCGGCTCGATGAGATAAAGAATTCCTTCTCTGCCGTCCACGCTGAAAATCAGCCCGTCGGCCAAAAGAAAGCCGCCTTTATCAAATACAGGCGAACGCCCCGTCTTCCATTTGACCTTACCCTCCAAATCCATGCAAACCATCCCGTCCCGCCGGGAGTTTGTCGTACAATGAGCGTACAAGTGGCCTTCATGGAGGACCGGTGGGTGGCAATGGGTGCCGAAGTCATCCGTCTTGAAAAGCTCCGTTACGGTATATGCATCACCGTTTTTATCCACTTTAATCATGGCCGAGCCGGCCTCGTATCCACCGGTGATGAAAAGCCGCCCGTCGCTAATTTCTGTCACATTGGGGATAGGAATCCGGCATTGCCAATTCGGATACGTCCAGAGTCTTTTTCCTGTTTCTGGATTTATACCGAGTACGGCGCCGCACGTCGGATCATTTCTTGAGCAGGCCGAGATCATGACGATATGGTCTTCATCTGCTATATTGACGACTTTCGGACTCACATAGCCGGCCAGACCCGGAAGAGCCGCTGAAGCCCACTTTAACTGACCGGTATGCTTATCATAGGCAACGACTCCGGCTTTTTCGGTTTGCGAGGCCAAAATGACTAAATCACCGTAGATCAGCGGATTTTGACTGATCGCCCATCGAGGCGGCCGACCACCATCGAAATCTTCCCATATATTCTTGTTCCATAAGGGCTTATACGTCTGCAGATCGCAGCAGGAAAGGTGACCGAAGGAGCCGCATGTGTAAATATAATGGCCGTCAATCGCGGGCGTACTTCGAGAACCAGGGTGGCTGACCTGCCCCGGCGCATCATAAGCATAGGTCCATTGTTCATTGCCCGTTTCGAGGTCAAAGCAGCGTAAGACGTCTTGCTGGCCTCGGATACGATCGAGCACATAAACCTTCCCCTCACTCACGGCGGCTCCACCATAGCCCGGGCCAAGGGAAACCGTCCATAGGACGTTGGGTCCCGCCTCAGGCCAGGATCGCAACAATCCTTTCTCCGAAGATGTTGCATTTCGATTCGGTCCGAGATACTGGGGCCAATCCGCCGCGTAACTGCACGTTGCTATAAATAAAACCATGACGATTAAAATTGAGTTTTTTTTCATTTCCTTTGTTTCCGTCAAAAAATAGTGCTGTTTACTCTTTGTATGTTGAATATCCATATTTTCCTCACTATACACGAAAATGCGGTAGAAGTTCGTTTTTCTCTTTGTTTCATCACCCATGCTTCGTTCAATCACGGGGGGAAAACGACTGAAAAACCGATATATTCGAAAAAATCGATATAATCAAAAAAATCGTTACATTTATCCATCATGCCGGCACTATAGGTTGGTTTTCAAGATGAAGAAGGAAGGAGGGCGGATAGCGGCCCTTCGGGCTGCTATCACGCTATGCCCCTGCTTTAACCATCCCTCTCCTCCGTGAAGCAGGGGCTCTATTCGCGGGGGACGTGTGTTCTTTTTCACATCATTTCATTTTGATTTTGAGGATGTTCGACTATACTTTAAACAGAGAGCATGTAAAATTAAGGATCAGTCCTATAACGTGTATGAGGCTGGCCTGATTTTCAAACATTCAAAAGGGGGGATTCTCATGTCAATAGAAGGCGTTTCGAACGATATCCTTCTCATTACTTTGCCGGAACAGCCGCAGAACGGAAATGAGATCGACCTGGTGAATAAAATGTTCAGCGATATCGTCGATCGTGACGTCGTGATGGATTTTGGCAATGTCAAAATGCTCACGTCCGCCTCCATTTGCAGCCTCATGATTCTGGACCGGTTGCTTAAAGGGGGCGGCAGGCAGTTCGTTTTATGTAATGTTCCGTCCGAGATCAAACAAGTCTTTGCCCGAACGGGCCTTTTGTCTGTGTTCGAGTTTTCTGACGATTGTAAAGTGGCTTTAGATGAAATTCAAATGCGACGCCTGTCCTGGGCCAGGGCGTAATCGCTTGTAAAGAATCTCGGGGCGATTTGAGTATTTTCATCATAGTCTCCAACTGAGAATCAGGTTGTTTAGCAATTTTTATTCTGCATTGCAGGCACATCTTTTTGTCATCCTCATGAAGTAGATCTCTACCGAGGCGTTTAATTCGATACAAACTGTTTGCCGGTCGCCTTCCGGTGCACTACATTTTTAAGAAAGTTCGTTTTTTTACTGTAAATTCTCCATACGGGTTCGTCCTTATAACGGTATGACATTGAGGGATTTTTTGTTGAGCGAACCGACTGATGAAAAACTGGTCCGTGCCTCTTGTACAGGAGATAAAAGTGCCTATGCAGTGCTAGCGCAAAAGCATTATCAGCGTGTTTTTGTCGTCTGCCTGGGTATGCTCGGGCGCGTTCACGATGCCGAGGACGTGGCCCAGGAGACGATGCTCAAAGGTTTATTGAAGATAAAGGATTTAAGGACGCCTTCGCAGTTCGGCTCCTGGATTGTCAAGATCGCACGGAACGACTGCATCAGCCTGATTCGCACGAGAGAGTTCGCCAAAAACGTTAAGATTGAGAAAGAGACATCGACGGATGAAACGCTGATCCCGTACGAAAGCCTGCAACAAGCGATCGACAAGTTGCCTTATGAAAGCCGTTTGCCACTGGTTATGTATTACTTTGGCGGTGAGAGCGTTAAAGACGTTGCGCAAAAGCTGAACCTGTCCCGTTCGAGGGTCTATCAGAAGTTGAGAATCGCGACAAGACAGTTGCACCAACTTCTGAAACAACAAGGAGATGTGATATGAAGAAAGATTGTATGAAAATGCAGGACAAGATGGCGGATTTGATTTTCGGAACGTTGAGCCGTCATGAAAAACAGGCCCTGGACGATCATATCGCCGGTTGTTTAGAGTGCTGGGAGTATCTACAAACTCTGAAAGACGAGCAAAGCGTGTTGAGAGGATTTACCGGGAAGGTGGAGGCCGGCATGAAACAACGTGAAGAAAGGATGCTCGATGCGATCCGACACTGCACTATAGAAACGTCAGCGGAACCCATGACCGCTCGACAGACCTTCAACTTTTTACGTATCAGCAAGCTTGCTGTTGCGGCGGTATTACTCATCGCGACAGGTTACTTCGCAGGCCATTTCTTCGCCTCTCCGTCGGTGGATATCGAGGAACTTCGGGCGGCTCTGGAGCCGGCGATCCGTCGGAATTTGGAAGAGCAAATGAAGCAGAACTTTGAATTGGCACTTCATCGCCATGTTACGCAACTCAAGGAAGATCTCGCCGGCCAGTTCCATCGTGAGATGAAGGAATTTTCCGCAAGAACCCTGGTTGCGTCACGGATGGCGACCGAGCAGCGTTTAATCGAATTGGTTCAGCTCATCGAGGCGACCCGTGCGGTCGATCACCGGCAGATCGCAGCGGCGCTGGAGCGAATCGAAACCCATCGTTTATACGATAAAACGCGCCTGGGGGAAGGGCTGATCAAACTGGCCGCCCAAAAGAACGAAATGTCAGGCGATTCTCCTGATTCGTCGAATTGATGTGTAAGGCCCACAGTCGAAGGTCGATAATCTTAAATGATGATTAAGAAAGGAGACAAAAATGAATTTTTTTGAAAGAACACTGATCATTGGTTTTGTGGTAAGCATGTCTTTGAATGCTTTTGCTCAAGCCCAAAGCTTTTTACCGGAAGAGGTGATGTTCGCAGCTCAAGAAGAGGCGGTGTCATATTCCGTGGACGAAAGACCCGCCCAATACGCGCCTGAAGATATGGCAATGCCCTACGATTCTATGATGCTTGGCGGGATGTACGGCGAAGGCATGCTCCCCGGGAATCAGAGAAAGGTTTTTATTATTCCTTCCACCCAGACGAAAGAGGGGGATTATCCAGGTATCGAACGTGATATGCATATCATGTCTCATATCCTCGATCAGATTTTAAGGAAGCCGCAAATGATCGGGGGCGTCTTCACGGTGATGGATGATTTCTTCGGGCGAGACAGCCATGTGACGGAGGTGATCTACCTGGACGGATATGGAGCGTTGTTCTTTATGGAAGTAAGCCTTGTATTGACCGGGGCGCCCGAATCCTCTGAAGTGAAGGATCAAAAACAGGCCGAAAATCACACCGATGCCATATGGAAACGGGCGGAATTGGAATTATATACCCCGCAGGACATGAGAAACGACGGAGAAAACCGTTCCGAACAAACGTATGATGCAGAGAAGGTCGAAGTGCTCAAAAAGGATCTTATCGAAGGTTTAAAGCATGCGGCTAATATCCGTTCGTTGAAATCGGATGATGTCGTGGTTCTTACCGTCATCGGAAGGTCGGGCAAATCCATCAGGAATCCAAGAACACGAGAATGGACCTTCCAAGGAGGGAAATGGAGATGGACAGGTTCCTCATCGCCCACATGGGTCCCTGCGGCGTCTCTGACCGTTCGTGCCAAGAAAGCAGATATCGATGCGTTCTCGAAGGGAGAAAAGGATTTCGACGCATTCTGCGACCAGACGCACGTTGTCATTCGTTAAATGAGAAATCGTCATTTGCCTGTGTGATAAGAAAACCCCTGCTTTACGGAGGAGAGGGGTGAATAAAGCAGGGGTCCAAGTAAAAGCGGACATTTAACACGCTTCTACGACCTCCATCCTTGGAGTATCAATCGGTGAGAACTGTTAATAAGTGCCTTTGAAAAGAGCGAATATAACGCTTTTTTTTAAGTTTAATTAAGACGTTTGCAAAATTGGAGGTTAGGCATATATGATTTCAGAAAATCTGTTTCAGGATTTTCTGAAAATAATCAACAATCTTGAGATAAGGCACGACCAAGTAAGATATTAGATCGTGCGTCCTCTACAGCGTTCTTCAAATTTTAGAAAGAAAAAATCAAGAAAACAGATTTTTTCTTTCCAAAAGTATGCCTAACCTCCAATTTTGCAAACGTC
>JAFGTG010000219.1 GCA_016934255.1 Sedimentisphaerales bacterium | reverse complement strand
GCGACGGACTGCATCTATGTTGCCAAGGAAGGGAACGACAGAACACTCAGAACCATACAAAACGTTTCCCTATCTCAGAATGAACAAGCCGATTCCGCCGACAGGAAGTTACTTGCACTCTCGAAACTAACTTCGAATCCGGACGGTCTGAAGGTGCTTGACGTGGACCATGACGGTTTGAAGGACGTTTTGATTTTTGTGAGCTACGAAGAGCCCCTGCTCGTTCGTCAGATAGAAAAAGATCAATTTGAGGTCGTCGATTCCCCGGAGGCCCAAAGCAGCCTTATTAAAGACGCAAACCTGCGTTCCATTGCCCTGGCTAACGTGGACGGCAAAGCCGGTGACGAACTGCTCGTGGTCCAAAAGAATTTCGCACGAAGCCTGATTTTCTCGGAAGGTCGAACGTGGACGGTGATCGATCAATACAATTCCGACAGCCCGGAAAACCAAATCTCGGCGGTCGGCGCGTTCGATCTCGACGGCGAGAGCACGAAGGCCATTTTCCTGCTGGACGGACAAAAAGGTTGGCTCCAGATGCTCAAAACCGGCGAAGATAAAACCTATCGGATCGAAAAAAAGCTGGACGTCGGCAAATGGAGCAATGTCGTCCATATGAAGATGTTGTATGCCCCATTAATGGGTAGCGACGTTTCCAGCCTGTTGCTGTTCGATAGCGGGAAGTTCGCCCTCATTACCCCGCCGAGCGGCGACGCGGCCGTCCAACGCCTGGACCAACAATTCAGCTACGAAACCAAGATCAAGGACGGCCTCTACGGCAATCTCACCGCGGGGGATATTAACAACGACGGACGAACCGATATTATTATGGTCGAGGGGGCACAAAATCACATTGAGATTCTCGCACTGGACGCCGATACGAAACCGATCCCGGCGATGCGTTTTAAAATATTCGAGCAGAAAAGCTATCGGGATAGTAAACCGCGCGCCAAGGTGAGCACCGAACCCCGTGAAATGACGGTCGCCGACGTGACCTGCGACGGCAAAGCCGATCTGGTCACCGTGATCCATGACCGGATCATCATTTATCCACAAGATTAGATACGTCCCTTTTATCATTCATCGGTTGAGTCGGAAGGGTATCCGAAGTATGAAGCCAGGTCATGGAAAGAAAGTTCTTATTGCGCTGAGCGGTGGTGTGGATAGCTCGACGGCTACGGCGTTATTATGCCGGGAGGGTTTTGAATGTGCGGGCGTGTTTATGATAACGAATGAAAGCGCCTGTCACGCCCAGGCCGATGCCGA
The DNA here is from genome assembly GCA_016934255.1 of Sedimentisphaerales bacterium. Taxonomy (GTDB): domain Bacteria; phylum Planctomycetota; class Phycisphaerae; order Sedimentisphaerales; family Anaerobacaceae; genus JAFGTG01. The sequence goes on along the minus strand of JAFGTG010000219.1, from coordinate 2,414 downwards.
AGCGGTTGCCGGAAAATTGGGAATCAAACTCCACGTGCTCGATCTTCGCGGAGATTTCGAGCAGATTCTCGATTATTTTTGTAATGAGTACAAAAGAGGCCGGACGCCTAATCCCTGTGTTTTCTGCAACAGGTTGATTAAGTTCGGCAAGCTCTGGGATTTCGCTCAACGCCAGGGAGCAGAGTTTCTGGCGACAGGCCATTATGCGAGGATATGCAGACACGATAGGAGTGTGGGACTATACGAAGCGGTAAACGCGGCAAAAGATCAATCGTACGTCCTCACGATGATTGACAAGGATGTGCTCCCGAATATCCTTCTTCCGATGGGAGACTATTCCAAGGAGCAAACGCGTCAAATGGCGGCGGAATTCGGCCTCGGCACCGAACATCAGGAAGAATCCCAGGAGATATGCTTCATTCCGGAGGATGATTACGTCGCCGTGCTGGAGCAGCGATGCCCGGAACTCGTTCGAAAAGGGAATATCGTGGATCGTGCCGGCAAGATTCTGGGCGAGCACAATGGCGTCCATCGGTACACCATCGGTCAGCGCCGAGGTCTTCGTATCGCGATGGGGATACCCTACTATGTAACGGGTATTGACGCTGGAAGCAATACGGTTACACTCGGTCCGAAAGAGGAAGTGATGAGCACTCAATTTCGTGCGGCGGGGGTTAATTGGCTCGTGGAGGAGCCGGCCTCGCCCTTTCGAGCCAAGGTCAGGATACGCTATAACGATAAGGGGGCTTCCGCGACCGTTATTCCACAGAATAATGCCGCGACGGTCGAGTTTGGTGGGCCGACATCGGCGATCACACCCGGTCAATTAGCCGCCTTTTATATTCAGGAAGAAAGCCGGAGCAGACTTATCGGCGGCGGATGGATTGACAACGTCATGGGCTAATTGTTATTATGACGGATAGTCACAGCAAACAGGCAGGTATGCAAACACACGATAACATTTTGGACATGCTCCGGGAAAAGGGCGCCGAGGCGGCACGAAAGATGCAGCGCGGACTCATCGTGCAGCCGGGGGCGATCGGCGATTGCATATTAACCCTTCCATTAGCGGCGTTTATGAAAGAAACGCTGCAATTGGGCGCTATCGACCTGCTCGGGCATACGGAATATGTGGGCTATCTGCCCGGACGATCCTGTATTGACGGCGTCCATTCGATCGATTCATTGGACTTACATCGGTTATACGCGACAACAGATACGTTTGAGCTGGAGGACAGAGACGCGTTGATTAGCGCCTTTTCCACGTATGCCTGGATCGCTACATTCCTGGGAGAGCCGGACAGTAACTTCGAGCAAAATCTCATTTATACGGCGAATTGCAGCCATAGTGCAGAAGTCATCACACTCTCGATGAAACCGCCCAAAGACTCTTTCGAACATTTAGCGGACTTTTATTTCCAGCAATTTGTTGAACAGAGCGGCTTGCCCGTATCGCTCCGCCCCGCCCAAACCGGCGATTGTCTCATCAGCGCCACGGACGCCGATGTGGATATGGGCAGAGAATTGCTTAAAGAAGCAGGTTTTGAGTCCGGTAGCAAGCTCGTCGTCATCCAACCGGGCAGCGGTGGAACGGAAAAATGCTGGTGCCTGGATAATTTCCTGACCATCGCTGAAGAATTAATCACTCACGGTATCGACGTCCTGTTCTTATTGGGACCGGCCGAGCTTGAACGGTTCAGCGATACCACCATTCATAATAAAATAAGCCGTATCGCAAATGTTCTATCGGATTTATCTTTGACGCAGGTTTTGGGGCTTTTAAGCTGTGCAGACGGATTTATCGGTAATGACAGCGGCATTACCCACCTTGCGGCTACAATGGGAATAACGACATTGGTGGTCTTCGGTCCCACAAATCCGGCTGTGTACAAACCCATCGGACCCTCCGTTATCGTTTTTTCCAGCAGTAGCAAGACGTTTACCCAAAAACCAACGACGAGCTTACAGCACAAGCTCGTGGAAGCCCTTATAAATTAAGATATTATGGCGGCCGGGCGCATTGTTGAAGTTCGGTATTGGGATCGAGTGAGCACCCTCTGAGCAGTCAACATACCCGTCGTTTCGTCCGGCGTAATTTCGAACATTGACCGCGCGTGGGTTTTGGCTATAATGGCCCCATCAGCTTAGTGATTAATAGTTCCCACGAAGGGGGCAGGAATTGAAGCCGTAGGCTTTTGTGTAGGGATACTTGAATGCAAGATAGAACGTTGGGCGAATTAGCTGAATACGTCGGTGGACGCGTGTGCGGCGATCCGAACGTTATCATCAGGGCCGCCTCAACGCTCGGACGGGCGGAAGAAGGCCAGATCAGCTTTTTGACCAATCGCAAGTACGAAAAACAACTCCGAACAACCAAAGCCAGCGCCGTGATCGTGGGCAAAGAAACCTCCTCG
>JAFGTG010000218.1 GCA_016934255.1 Sedimentisphaerales bacterium | reverse complement strand
TCAATGGGCCCGGGTAGATTCGAACTACCGACCTCACGCTTATCAGGCGTGCGCTCTAACCGACTGAGCTACGAGCCCCACAATGACGATCACCTACTTTACTATTCAATCGGTGAAGTTCAAGCAAAAACTTCAAAAAAGCTTGAAACCCCGGATTGTAAGAGGCCGATTGAGAATAATCAATCGAAAAGCCCGCCGGTTTTAACGATTTACTTAAAAAAGAGCAATAAAAAAAACCGCTGTTCTGCACTGCCAGCGGCTTCAAAGCAGGACATATACATGTCCGTCAGCAGTCAAAAACAGTAAACCATAACAATCGTAACAGTTTTTTCAAAACCCTAACCTGATCCTTTCTTAATGGCCTGATACACTACCAGCCCATGTTGATTCTCCAATTTTATTCCAATATCGACGGTCCGTCAATACATTTTTAAAAAAAATTTTAATATTTTTCGGACCGTTTCTTTCTACGCTGAACAGGGTAAAAATGTTCGATATTTCGAGTAAAACCGCCAGAAACGCGGAAGTTGTCGAAAGCTTATTTTCGGGGTTAGACAAAAAATACGTAGTCACCACAATTGACATATCTTATGGAATGGACTTATAAAATAACGAACGAGATATAGCCATAGGGCATCGATGGCGACATTGACAAAAAGGCGGAATTTAAAATTATCCGAAGAGGGGTAGTTTTTCTGCGCGGGATCGGTTTGATTACGACGCTTTAAGGTATAGATGTTTTATATGTATTTCAAGGCGTGCTGTCTTATTTAATGGGAATCATTATTTCCTATTTGATGAATCCACAGAAAATGGGATAAGCAAGCACGATCTGAGATTCGTTAAACCGACGCTGTAGAGGGAGATGCAGATGTCTGTTTATGCCGTACACGATAAGTTTCCCAGAGTAACCGGATTGCTCCCCAGAGGGCCGCCGTTTTTTCCCCAGAGACTTATTTCGTATCGTAGCCGTGAGATCGTGATGCTTCGTATCATCCAAAAGCCGAAGATATGCGATAAATAAGCAAGTTGTCATCAGGCATATGGGGGCTTAGGGGTTGATAGGGGAAAGGGTGTAATTTGACTCTTACCTTCCTGGATTATGGGGGTGAAGGCGAATGTGAAAATAGAGTATCCTGACCAAAAAACGATCGCACGGCATTGAATGTTCAGGTATTAACTGGTTTCCGTAATTTCACAATTTTTTGCATGGAGGTAATATCATGTCTACCGAAAAACTTCACCAGCTTTTGTATTTTAGCCTGTTCATAATGATTTGTTTCTCACCGCCGTACGTTCTGGCCTTGGATTCAAACCAGGTTGAAACAATCAACAAGAGCCTTGATGAAATAGCATTCCAACTTTATAAACCGCTCCAAGACAGTGATTTTCGGCAGTTCATTTTCGAGAATGTCAAAACAGCGCGCAACTCAGAGAAAATACTTGATCTGGCGAACACGATCACCAGAAGCAGAGAGAGGGATCGTGCCAGAGGAACGAATGTTTCTGAGAGGAGTCGAAGCTTTGATGAGATAGGAACACAGATTAACGTCATATCGAGTGAGATGTCGAGAGATCCAAATAGTGTTCGTGGGGAAGGACAGAGATCGGCAGCTGCTCTCGATTTCTATTTGCCCGTCGAAGCGCATCGACAAAAATGGAACGGGGATCCAAATGTATTAATCGCATCAGGCCCGATCGGGACTGACGAGGATTTATTCTACACAATCGCCTACCATGTCGAGACCGGCGAGCCTCGTATTCTGGATTGTAGGAGCAATGCCGATCCTCCGAATACGCCCGTACTTGTCGTCAGCCTCAACGAGGATCCTGAAGCACTCGATCCCAATGAGATGGGTTTGTGGTCGCAGACGGATGAGCCTCCCGAAGAAGTGGACGGTGTAGCTCCGGATTCGAATGACACCAATTCCTATATCGGTGTGCCGTGGATTTATCTGAGAGACGATCAGGAACCCTGGATCAGAGGCAAAGCGGAGGTTTATGTGCTGGTCGGACAACTCTACACGGGATCAAGTCCAAATACACTCATCAAGCACAGAGTCAACTTGAAAAAAGTGAACTATGAAGGAAAGTGGTACTACCTGGGGGAATCCCACAGTGATCCGATGTATTTCTATTACAACAATGCCAATTACCATCCTTTCACCTGCTTCGATTTCTGGGAAGAAGACGGCGGCGGTTCGAAAGTCCATATTGGCTTTACCATTGCCGGCTTTGGTTTCGGTTTTTCGATACTGGATGGCGATGATGACATGGGAATGATCAGCGTCAATAGAAACTACGTTCCGTGGTGTGATTACAAAAGGTGTGATACCGGTTATGTCGTATTTCTGGTAGATAAGGATCCGTAAACTTGGTAGTAAGCTCCCTCAGAATTTATGAGCTTCTGGACGATCTTTTCGGAAACGACGCATGATATGGAATAAATGAACACCATATGGTGTTTTGCAGTTGGTGATGGCGTGCAAGGCCGGCTTGGAATAAAGTCGGCCTGCGCCGTCTTGTTGCATAATGTTCCTTCGAAGATGTTTTGGCTCAATACAAGGAGTCTCTGAAAAACTATCTTTGTCAAAGACATAGTCTGATTAGTTGAACAACAACCAGAATAGTTGATACCAGGGAGATAAAAAATGAAACCGTTACCATATAGTTATTCCATGTTGTTTGTTATGTTCATGCTCAATGTCGTCGGGGCACAGGATGGTCCGATTTGGATCCCATTCGCATCAGGGGTGATTGATCCATCACCGCCAACGCCCCCAACACCGCCACCTGGGCCGGTCGTTCCCCCTTCACCGCCAAGCCCTCCTATGCCCCCTGTACCACCGACACCTCCGGGAACACCCCCTCGAGCCAGAATCGATGAAGAAAGGAGTGGCTCAGACGTTTTGTTCATCAACTTTGATATTTACGGTATGTATAGAGAAGATGTTAGGGTTGCGGCCCGAGACAATGAAGTCTTTCACCGGGTATCTATCCCCACGTGTGGCAAGCTTTGCACGGTTGGTTTACCTGAATTGCCTGTATTCACTCAGATTTTAGAAGTGCCACTTGGTGTAGAAATCAATGTTGAAGCAGACGTTGACACCGCAGAGTATTATTCCTTCGAAGGATATAATATATATCCAGCACAACCCAGTCGATCCCGCCAAGATGATCCAAACGAGGAATTTTTCATTATTGATGTTGACGCCTATCAGTCGAATGAAAACTATCCAGCAGAACCCGCGGCGATAGGCCCCGGAGACATCGGTATCGTTCGGGGGCACCGGATTGTTTTTCTCAGGCTTTATCCCGTCCAGTATAATCCCGCCTCGAAAGTCATTACCACCTATAGAAAAATCACGGTGAAGGTCGAATACAATCCGCCTGATCGGAACGAATCCATCGATCCCAGGCTTTTATCTGAACCGTTTGAGCAGCTTCTTTCTGCAACAGTGATGAATTACAAGAAACCTGTGCGGTTCGCTGGACCGGAAAGCATGATCTTTTGGGACCGGAATAATGAGAAGCAAGCGGGATCTGATTATCTGATACTCACTCCGGACGCCTTCTACATTTCAGAGGATCCTGATAATCCCATTGTCAGGCTCGCAGATTGGAAGCGGCGAAAAGGGTATATGACCCGCGTGGTGACACTCTCCGAGATGAACGACCAGAATCCGGAGGGGGGTATCAAAGCTGAGGATATTAGAGATTACCTGCAGAATGCATATGATAAATGGGATCCCGTACCGACCTATATTCTTCTAATAGGAGATGTGGGTGACGATGCGGGTAATCCGATAGTGCCAACCAACTACGGTCTCAAACATGAAAAAGAAGAACAAGGACGGGTTGGAACGGATCTCCACTATACAAGGTTGGACGGTGTAGACTATTTCCCCGACGTTCTCATTGGTCGGCTCTCCGTCGATACGCTCCAACAAGCTACTCAAGTAATCGACAAGATTCTTATCTACGAAACCTCTAAAATCGGATTTTCAGCTCCTGACAATTATTATAAGGATGTTTGTCTCGTGCAGCTATTCGAAGATTTTTACGGAGATGGCCAAGAGGATATGGGTTTCAAAATCATCGAATTCGCTGAAGAGATTTGGGAGTATCTTTCCGTCAATGGCTTGAATCCTATACGTATCTATGACTATAGCGGTTGTTGCTTTTATGGCCCCCAAAAGTTTGAAGATGGCACCTCCTTGCCGTCTTACTTGAAGGGGCGAAGAGGAGATTTCCCCTGGACTGGCGATACCTTCGAAATTTGGAAGGTCGTTCAGAATGGGTGTTTTCTTATGGTTTACAATGGTCATGGCAGTAGAACGTCCTGGGTGCAACCGTCGCTTGATGTAACGGATATCCCGATACTCGCTAATGACATTAAAGCACCCGTTGTTTTTTCAATAGGGTGTGACACAGGATGGTTCGACAATGAGACAGATATTTTCGACGAACCGTATGAAGATACGACTGATAATTCGCATGAGTGCCTCTGCGAACATTTGTTGCGACAGCCTAATGGCGGTGCGGTTGCCATTATCGGGGCCAGTCGAAGCAGTTATGCAGACAATGACTATCTGATGAAAGGAATGATCGATGCGATTTGGCCTGATTTCGATGGAACATTGACGTCCCCCACCTGGTTCGAGAAAGCGGGGCCGGGCTGCTTGGGAATGATCAACTGGGCCGGCAAGTTTTATATGAAAACCAAATTTGTTTCAGATCCATTTAGTGCCTATAGTACGAAAGTGCGTCCGGAACTGCATTTTGAAATGTATAATCTCTTTGGGGATCCCGAGATGCCGATTTGGACTCGTGAACCAGGAGACCTACAGATGTTTTTACAATATGGAATCCGCGGTCCGCGCGATATCGAGGTTGATGTCGCCGATAGCTTGAATAAACCTGTTGAAAATGCTATCGTTGTACTGACGCTTAATGACATTACATTCAGAGAGGTAACAGATGAGAACGGATACACTTTTTTTACGGTGAATGAAGCCGGGATTTATGGGGTGACCATAACTGCGAACAACTTTTGGCCATATGAAGGTACCATCGAAGTTTATTAAAGCGAATCCAAAGACGCAATACGAATAACAAAATTCTGGATTGAGCGATTGGCGTGAAGAACGGTGGACACGATAGCACGACTGGATCATTCATAGGCCGGGTTTTCTTGAAAATCCGGCCAGGGTATCATATATTGTTTGTTAGATGTGTCCTTCCGATCTATGAATGTTTTGAGCGGAAAACCAGTGATGAAGAATCTGATCCGGTCCATAATGCTATTGAACATCCTATGTTTGATAGGTGGATGTTCAAGCCAAAACGAGGCCGACTTTCATCCCCGGCAGGCACATATTAAAATCGTCACGTATAATGTCAACTGGGGCTTTGTCAATCCGGATAAAGTAGCGGAGTATCTATCGAGCGAAGCGGCTGACATTATCTGCTTGCAGGAAACTCATAGACGCTGGGAATCCTTTCTTAAAGCTCATTTATCCAACGAATATCCATACGCTACGTTTTACGAGGGTGGAGCCGCAGGCGGGATTGGAATCATGTCCCGATACGAAATACTTAGTGCCGAGCTGATCCTTCCGGAGGAAGGTTGGTTTCCAGCCCTTCTCTGCGAGGTTAGAACGCCTATCGGTTTCGTTCAGATACTGAATGTCCATTTACGCCCCCCGCTTTCAGATCAGGGAACCGTGAGTGTCGGGGCATACTTTTCGGCGGAAGATATTCATTGTAAAGAACTTCATGAATTCATAGACCGTATAAATAAAAAGCAACCATTGATCATTCTCGGCGATTTTAATGAGAGCGAAAAAAGCAAGGCGATACGGGAGTTGATCGAGCAGGGATTTACAGACGCACTGAGCCTCTACGATAAATATATCAATACGTGGGAATGGAAAGTATCAACCGGAATCAAATTGAAAAATCGGTATGATCATATTTTGTACAGCCGGCATTTGGCCTGTACGGCGGCCAAGGTAACACCCGTTGACGCGAGCGATCATTTTCCGTTGGTGGCCGTTATCGTTTCGTCAATGAGTAATGTAAAAAAATGAAGACATTTAGTCATTGATTAAAGCGAATCATCGGAATTGATGACAAAGTGAAATGTCAAGATAATTTTTTAACTTTTCTTCATAATTTTCCATTTTAACCATCAACATTTCAGGTTCCAATTTCGCCCTAACCAAATAGAAAGGGATAGTATGCGCTGGATTATTTAGCGTTAAATACAGGTTTTTGCCGTTTTGATATGAAAAATGGTTGGGATGGAGGTGATTTCATGAAAGCGGGATATGTTTATTTTCTGGTATTGAGTGTATCTTGGGCCGGATTTTGTCTTGCGGAATTTCAGGTGAATACGCATACGACGAACGATCAGAAGAATGCGAATATCGCGATGGCGCCGGGTGGGAATTTCGTGGTCGTCTGGAGCAGTTACGGCCAGGATGGCAGCTCAAACGGCGTTTTCGGCCGACGATTCGATCTAAATGGTGGTCCGCTCGGAGAGGAATTTCAAATCAATACAACCTCCTCTGGAAACCAGACGGAACCGGCTGTGGCGATGGATGCCACAGCCGGATTCGTCGTCGCCTGGCATGGGCCGGGGTTTAACGACGACGATGAGGAGGATATCTTCGTCCAATGTTTTGATCCGAATGGTGTTCCCTTTGGCGATGAAATCCTCGTTAATCACGTAACGAGTGGTAAGCAACGCTATCCCGATGTGGCGATGGGTGGGAACGGCACATTTGTCGTGGTTTGGGAGAGTGAAAACATGCCTGAAGCAGGTAAAAAGGCGATATGCGGCCGGATATTCGAGAGCAATGGGGTGCAATTGGAGGAGGTGTTTATGGTCAATGAGGAACCGGCGGTCTGTCGTTATCCCGTCGTCTCGGCGGATGCGAATGACCGTTTCGCCGTTGCCTGGTTGGATGATCGGAGTCATAATACGATTTTAGCCAGGTTATTCGATGCTGATGGCCTGGCGAGATCCGATACGTTTGAAGTCAGCACAATCCCAGTTAGCTCCGTTACCAGACCATCGATTGCGATGAATGCGGAAGGTTACTTTGTGGTGGTCTGGGATGGCGATCCGGACCTTGCCGGCCTGGACGATATTCACGCCCGTCTGTTCGATCCGAATGGCGAGCCGTTTAGCGAGCAGTTTCTCGTTAATACAAACATTGATGGCCCCCAATGCTATCCTCAGGTAGCTATGAACAATCTATACGATTTTATGATTGTATGGGAAAGCCCAATTGATCCGAATGTGAACGAGCGGGATATATTCGGTCAGTGTTTCAACAGCCTTTGCGAATCCGTTGGCGAAGAATTTCTTATCAATTCATTTATCGAAGGCGACCATCGCTATCCATCCGTTGCGATCAGTGAGATCGGCACGTTCGTGACGGTTTGGCAGAGCGACGACCAGGACGCCTCGCGGTACGGTATTTTCGCTGAGATAGGTCAGATTGGGGATATCCCGGTTATGAATGATAAATATTGAGTTTCGCGTCCCTTCCGGTTATATTTTATATCATGTCTGTGAGTTGGGGGGGGAGAGTGAATTCATGATTGTGAAATCGTTGAAAGGTAAGGGACAATGAAGAGGATATTCATCGCTTTATTATTTCTGTCATGTATTACAAATTCGCCGGCGTCTGAACGTGTTTTCACTCAATTCGTCTATCGGGAAGGTGACAAGCTGATGGATGAGAACGGCGAGCTTCGATTCATCAGCTTCAACATCCCCTGCTTGCACTACAACGAAGACAATATGCCCTTCACCGAAACGAATCCGTGGCGGCTGACGAACGAGTTCGAGATTGCCGATGCGCTTGAAGCCGTCAGGCAGATGGGCGGCCAGGTCGTGCGTACCTATACCTTATCCCTTCGTGTTGAGGGTGAAGATCCGAATATTCCCCGGCATATCCTCGGCCCGGGGCAATTTAACGACGAGGCGTTCAAATCGCTCGATATGGTGTTAGCCGTGGCCAATCGCAAAGGCCTGCGCGTCATTTTTCCTTTCATCGATAACTGGAAATGGTGGGGAGGCATCGGAGCCGCGGCGGCGTTTAGAGGCAAGAACGCCAAAGACTTTTGGACCGATCCGGAATTATTCGAGGATTATAAGCGTATCGTAAACTTCGTCATCAACCGAACGAATTCGGTGACGGGTGTCACGTACCGTGACGATAAGGCGATCCTGGCCTGGGAAACGGGAAACGAGCTTGTCTGTCCCCATGAATGGACGGCGAAAGCCGCCGCGTATATCAAGAGCCTTGACGGGAATCATCTTGTTCTTGACGGCTACCATACGACAAATTTGCGGGACGAATCGATTCAGGATGAAAATATCGATCTGGTGACAACGCACCACTATTCAAAAAATCCCACGGAAACGATCGGCCAGATTAAACGAAATATGGTTAAGGCACGCGGCAAAAAGCCCTACTTTGTGGGGGAATTCGGCTTCATTCCTACCGATGCGGTCGAAAAGGTTCTTCAAACCGTCATAAAAGAACATGTCAGCGGCGCCCTGATCTGGTCGTTGCGGTATCGCAGCCGGGACGGCGGCTTCTATTGGCACAGCGAACCTTACGGCGGCGATCTGTTCAAGTCCTATCATTGGCCCGGCTTCGCCTCCACCGCCGCATTCGATGAGACGGGACTGCTCGATCTGATGCGTCGGAAAGCCTTCGAGATTCGAGGCATTTCCGCCCCGCCGATTGCAAAGCCGGCGCCGCCGGTTTTGCTGGATATTGACGATGTGGCTGCGATTTCTTGGCAGGGAAGCGCCGGTGCTCAGACCTACATCGTAGAAAGAGCACAGCATAAAGACGGCCCGTGGCTGGCGGCAAAATGCGGACTATCCGACGCCGCGCTTCAATATCGGCCATTATTTAACGATGTGGGTGTCGATATGGGTAAGCGTTATTATTACCGTGTCATCGCCCATAACTCGGCTGGCATCTCAAAACCATCGAATATTGTCGGTCCCGTTTGGGTTTCTCATAAAACGCTGGTGGATGAGATGCGCGACATGCAATCCGTTCATAAACACAGTAATAAATTATCATTGGAAATCAAACAGGCGCGAAATTTTAAGGAAGACGCCCATCGGCTCAGGGGACAGTCCGGGGAGTATATCGTTTATAAAGTCGAAGGACCGATTCATTCGTGGAAGGTCTTTTCGTTTTTCCCGAAAGAGATTATAGATTTCAAGTTCTTAGTTTCGACTGATGGGCGTGACTTTCATCCGGTCACCTTCGAGCGCCAGGATTACTTTGTCGGCAAAGGCGAATACGACTACCACAAACCAGTTCTCTATCTCGGTGCCGTTCCCGGCAACAATGCAAAATATCTTAAAATCGACTTTGCCACCGAAGCGCAAATCTCCGCTTTAGAAATAAAATACGGCAGGTAAAACAGAGGCTATTTCAGATCAATTCTTGTCAATATCCTTGGTGATTTCAGCCATGATGAGCTGTTTTGCCTTTTCTAATGGTCCGGGCAGAAACGTGCCGGCTGCTTGTTTGTGGCCTCCGCCACCGAATTGGGCGGCGATTCGGCTGACGTCAAGCCCATCGCGGCTTCGCAGCGAGCAGCGAACTCGACCGTCTTTAAGCTCGATGAAGAGCGCCGTCGTCGTGACCGTGGCGATGCGATGGGCTTCGTTGATGAGATTTTCCGTATCGCTGTATTCGGCGCCGGTTCGCTCGAAGTCGTTCCGGGTAATCTGCATGACGGCGTACCGGTCATCGAAGTGCAGCTCAAGCGAATCGAGCATCGCGATCATAAGTTTGAACCTTGCCTGTGAGAAGGTATGGTATAGCTTTTCGTAAATCATCGCCGATTTCGCCCCGGCTTCGATCAATTCGGCACAGCCACGATGTGTCCGGCTGTCGGTGTTGCTGAACTGGAACCAGCCCGTGTCGGTAGCGATCGCGATGAACAACGCCTCGGCAATTTTCTCCGTGATCGCCCAACCGGTGTGCTTGAACAGATCGAGAACGATTAAGCCCGTTGCGGATGCAGAGGAATCGACAATCTCTATGTCACCCAGGCCGTCTGAGATAACATGATGATCGATAATCAAAACCGGTTTGTCATTCGATTTTAAGAATTCGTCGAACGTCGGTAATTGACTCGTGCTGTTTGTATCGACAATCACGATCAAGTCGAAGTCACCCAGCCCCCCCGCTTTCAACTCATCGAGTTGAATATCTTCACCAAGAACGGGCACTTTTTCAGTAAACAAAAACTCGTACCACGTCGGGACCGTCGAAAGCAAAAGCGGAATGACGCTCTTACCCAGTGCTCTCAACGCTTCGGACATTGCCACTACAGATCCACACGCATCACCGTCCGGCTTCGTGTGCGTCGTCATCAAAACACAGTTGGATTGATTAATTAACTCGATTGCTTTTTGGAGATCGTTATTCATTGTCAAGTTTTTAATAAGGGGTTTCGTTTTAAATCATCCGTCATGTCTGCACTTACTTAAGATTTCTTCCGCTTGTTCGCAGTCTTTGGCGATTTGTTTGGAGAGATCATCGGGCGTTTTGAATTTGTGCTGGCTGCGGATGCGTTGAATGAAGTCCATCGCCATGTATTGGGCCGTGATATCCCCGAGATTCTTTTGTAGCAGATGGGCCTCAATCAGCAATGGGAATTCTTCGCCGTAGGTCCGCGCCTGGCCGATGCTGTACGCCGCGGGAATCGACTTTTTGCTTGTGAGGAGATCGTCTATGGCGTCCCCTATGGTTACAAAACCGGCATAGACGCCCTCAGCGGGGAGGACCTGTTTGGGTTTTCGCATGTTGAGCGTTGGAAATCCCAGTTTTTTGCCGATGCCCCGGCCGGAGATGATCTCTTCAATGAGCTGATAGGGTCGGCCCAGAGCCGCACTGGCATCTGCGACGTGGCCGCTTTCGAGCATATAGCGGATCATCGTGCTGGAGACGCGGATCGACTGGCCTGTGGAAAGTATGATTTTCTTCGGTTGGATAATGGAGGTGGCAAATCCTTCAAGGGGTCCCAGTTTCATAAGGGTATCGACATTGCCGGTCCGTCCGACGCCGAAGTTGAAATCCGTGCCTTCCACGACGGCGCTGGGCCGGATTTTTTCGACGAGAAAGCGGCTGACAAAATCCTCCGGCGTCAGGTCCAGCAATTCGGGATTGTCTTTGAGCACAATCATGGAATCGACGCCGCATTGGGCCAGTAAATGCATTTTAAGCTCCAGGGGCGTCAGGACGCCCGGCGCTCGTTCGGGAAATAGGATGGCCACGGGGTGCGGTTCAAAGGTCATCGCGACCAATTCGGCTCCGCGTTGATCCGCGATTTGGCGGGCGGCGGCTAAAATCTCCTGGTGTCCGAGGTGGACGCCGTCAAAGTTGCCGATCGTCAGTACGCAGCCCTTTTCGATTTGTTCCAGTTCCGATATGGTGTCGATGACTTTCATCTCTTTACGATCCTGTTTCTTGTTATTCATGTCTGAGCTCCCTACCGGCATCCTATTCATGGGTAGAGGTGATAATGTACCCCTACGCACGTTCATCTGCAAGCGTTTCGGCTCAAAATAGCGCTGAATGATTCGGTGAGCCCCAATCCTTGGTATCCCGATTAGATGAAAAAATAAAAAATATATTTGCAACATAGTTGCAAATTTGATAGGGTAGTTAACGTTGTGTTACGTGTGTTGTCAATGAGTGAATCGAATACAGGATTTGGAGTAGAAAACAAAGATGAGCATACGATTGAAAAGAATCCTGACGGAATTGAAAAGTCATGCGCCATTTACGCTTTTTGGAGCGGCTACGGGGATTCTTTGTATGCTTTTGTTCAAAAGTGAGGAACCGGAGGTTAGTCATCGGCTTTTCCAGGTGTTCCACCCCGCTCACGTGGTCCTTTCGGCGATCGTAACCGCTTCATTGTACAAGCTTTACAAGAAGAAGGCTGGTTTTTTGAGCGTTTTTCTGGTGGGGTATTTCGGTGCGGTTGGCATCGCCACATTGAGTGATTGCGTTCTTCCGTTTTTCGGCGAAAGCATTTTGGGAGTGGCCATTCCGGTTCATTCGCATACGCATGGTCACGATGAGCAGAACGATGCTCACACGCATGACGAATCCGGGGAGCACGAACACGCTCATGAGACGGAATCATCCTCGATCCGGGCAAGGCTTCATTTGGGGTTCATCGAGGACTGGTATCTCGTTAATCCCGCCGCGTTACTCGGGGTTATCATTGCGTTTTTATGGCCAAGCACGAAATTCCCACACGCCGGGCACGTGCTGGTTAGTACGTGGGCCTCATCATTCCACGTTCTTATGAACACGCACCGGGAACTGTCACCGGTGATGCTCGCCGGTGTCTTTATCGTTCTATTTATCGCGGTCTGGCTGCCCTGCTGTATCAGCGATATTGTGTTTCCGTTGTTGTTTGTGAATTCGGAGGTCGATCTGTCGCATCATCACCATTGAGAGGATCCGGAGTAGAAATGACTAAGTCGAATTTAGACCTGAAAGCCCGAAAGATGCTCAAGGCGGTTAAGCTTTACTGTACGAGCGGTCGAGTGGCCGTTTTGAATGTGTTGATCAGGGCGAATAAGCCGCTCAAACAGGCACAAATAGCGCGACGGCTGGGCGAAGATCACTTCGACAAGGTCAGTATCTATCGGACCCTCGAAAGTTTAACGGACGTCGGATTAGTGCATAAAGCGTATGTCGAAAAGCGGGCGGCCCATTTTGAATTGGCCCATCATTGCACGAAAAGCCAGTGTCATCCTCATTTTACCTGCATTCGTTGCGGAAACACGTACTGCCTGACGGGGATGGTTCTGCCGATGGCTCGGAGTCCGCATGAAGGATTTATTATTTATCGTCAGCAGGTTCGGCTTGAAGGGCTGTGTCCGGCGTGTGCTTGAGTAGAGCAAAATGAAGATTGGAGATTAAACACGTGTCGCGTGTGGCTCGAAAAGTCGGTTTGATTTTGATGACGAGTTTCTTCGTGGCATTGGTCACGGGATTATCGCTGTACCTCCACTTGCTGAACCATGAGCATCCCGAGGACCATGATGCTGCACACTGTCCGATTTGCCAGCGATTATTGATTAAGCCCGGCAAGTTTATCACGGAACCCGAATCTCATCTTCCTGATTTCAATCGACTCGAAGGTCAAATAGCGTTTTATACTCAATCTTACACCCAAACCTTTCACTTCGATTCTTTTCGTCCTCGTCCGCCTCCACAGCTTCCCCTGAGCTAAACCGTGCCTCTTCGATCCTCACGGATTCCTTTCTCCGGGACCGATAGGCGCGCTCACATCATGAATATATCTTAAAGCTGTTTGGACAATTGAAGGCAGCGACAAAGTTACTTCTTCTTATAGAGTGGCAGGAGGTTATAGAGCTATGCTTATAAAACGAGCAAGTATCATCATACTTGTATTGATATTTGGTCTTTCGAATTATGCGGTTGCGGATCATGCCTTTGCACATACCCATATCGGTATCAATCCCACCTGGCGTCCGGCAGATGGGAGCAATCCCGGCGTTGGAGCCGTGGACCTTGATCCGACGGACGATGATAAATTGTGGTTCTTTTCGGTGCCGCCCGTCCATTTCTGCGCGACGCCGGGGTGGCCTAACTGGGAGCAGACGAATGGAACGCCGTTTCTTGTGCTGACACCGGTGAAGGAAGGCGACGAGCACATTACAAAGCCTGACGATCCGACCAAGGAACTGTACACGTGTCGCTTTACGTACAGTAAAGCGGATGGTTACGGCGATCCCAACGGCTACCAGCACCTGGACGGCTGGCATTCGGCACACGGTCCGCTGGACGCGTGGAATCTCGAAAGCGTCGATGCCAATACCGTGCCGGCCTGGGATATTTATGTTCGGCGAGAACGCATCAGTGACAATCTCGACGAGGATGATTTTTTCCTCTTGCTCCCGGATGATACCCCCACGCTCGAAAGCAACGGCGACGTTTACTTTTTGAGCAAGCAATGGCTTGCCGACCAAAACGCCTGGGGTATCCACGAGCACATGGGATTCTATTTCTGGCTCGACGAAGGTGACGAAGAGGTCTCGGTCGTGTTTTCGGCTCACGATGCCGGCGATATCTATCAGCGCTCGGCTGATTTCGTCATATCTTTCGCCAAAACGGTGTGTCAACCGATAACCGGCGACCTCAACGAGGACGGTATTGTGGATATTCTCGATCTTGAAATCGTTATCGAACAGTGGGGCCAGTCCGGCATCTACCGCGGCGAGGATCAGGAAGCTCTCGATCACGATCATGAAAGCTAAACATTGAAAAAAGAGGATCGATCATGAAAACGGATTTATGCGAGTTACGATCGACGTTACAGCGTATTCGGGGTGTCGCACGGCACCCCGAATACCGTACTGAATTATTCAAACGAAAACCGGGTTTTACGCTCATTGAGTTGCTGGTCGTCATTGCGATTATCGCCCTGCTGCTGGGGATACTGCTGCCTTCTCTGGGGCGTGCCCGCGAGCAGGCTCGAAAAATCGCATGCCTGAGCAACATGCGGCAGATGGGTGTGGCCGTCTCGGCCTATCTGCTCGACTCCGACTATCGGCTTCCTCCGAGCTCGTGTCACTGTGACGATCCGAACGAGCACTGGTTATTTATCCTTTCGCGATATACACGTGAGCAGTTGCTCTTCCAGTGTCCCAGTGACAAGGGAAACGATTTCGTCGATTGGAATAAGCCCATCGATGACCAGAAGGATGCGCGATATTCCAGCTTTGCCGTAAATGCTCTGCTGGACCCGATTCATTATCGCTACGGAGCACGTGTGAACCGGTATAACAACGTCAACAATATTCGTCGCCCGATGTTCTGCATCTGGATCAGCGAGGCCCCGGATACGGAAAGCTTCGACTTGGCCGATCATATCCACCCGGAGAGCTGGGAAGGATCGGTCGAATACGCCAAGCAGTTCGTCGCGTGGGACCGGCATAAAAAAAATTCCAATTACCTGTTTGCCGACGGTCACGTCGATGGATTGACTTTCGAACAGACGTATCAGTGGCCGGGCACGTGCTATTGGTATCCTGAAGCGGCGCCAAAATGGCCCGAAACACCTTAAGAGCATGTGTGAAAAGAGGTGCTGTCATTCTGAACGAAGTGAAGAATCTCAGACGTTGCGTATGAATTGAGATTCTTCGGCAAAGCCTCAGAATAACAAGGATGGCAATTTAGATTTCTCACACACGATCTA
The DNA here is from genome assembly GCA_016934255.1 of Sedimentisphaerales bacterium. Classification (GTDB taxonomy): domain Bacteria; phylum Planctomycetota; class Phycisphaerae; order Sedimentisphaerales; family Anaerobacaceae; genus JAFGTG01. The sequence goes on along the minus strand of JAFGTG010000218.1, from coordinate 18,108 downwards.
AGAAAAGAGAGAACTGAAAATGATATCAAGAATCAACCTGGGAATCATATTGATAATGATCCCGGCGGTATCCTCCATTGTGCAAGCGGAGTGTCCGCTCGACCACTTGATCATCGGCTGTAATCGGGACGGCATCGAAGGCACCGACGACGACAGACAGTTATTTGTCGATAGCCGGCAGAAATACCGGGACAGCGGAGAGACCGAATACGCCAACTGGTTTTACCCTTTGCACAAGAGTATCTTTCCGAGTTACTCCTATCGTGTTGGCGAACCCGGCTTAGACGCGTTCCAAAGCACGAATCCGAGCGCGGCTTATACCTACGATCCCAACCGTGCCCTCGCCGGCGAGCCCGAAGCGGATTACAACATTTTTATCGAATGTGTCGATATGTCGGAGGGCATCCGGGCCGTGCATAAGGATTATCCCCAATTTACCATCGATACCGTCGGTCAGAGTTTCAGTCACAGCGCCATATATCACCAACGCGACGATAGCCATATGCACATGTCGTACCAAGCCGTGGATGGCGAGAATCTGCACTGGATCACGTTTTGTCTCTACGATTCGCTGGACGATGGAGACAAATATGAGCCTTCAGAACCTTTTACAATCGTTTTTAATACGGAGCCATTAACGGGCGATTTGGTCGTCGATGGTATCGTGGATATCGCCGATCTAATGGAATTGAGCCGCTACTGGCTGGCAACGGACGCCGGACGGAAAAACGATTATTACGAGCGGGCCGACGCTAACCGGGATGGTCTTGTTAATCTGGGGGATTTCGCGCTGATGGCGTCGAACTGGCATGTTATACCCTAATAAGGGATAACACGGAATCTGATGATTGTGGAAGCCGGCGCATCTGAAAAATGGAGGCTAATGTGAATCGCCCCAAAATGCCGATAACAAAGTCAAAATGTGTAAAAGATTCCGATTAGTCATACTCATAACTTCGGCAGCTTTCGCGATGGTGGGGTGTCAGCCTTCTGCCGTTCCGGTGATTAGCGGTCCGGCTTCGGACCAGCAGACCATCAGCGTTTCCGAGCTTGCCCAGCTCCTCAGTTTACGCGTGGACGATAAGACGTCCACTCACATTATCCTTCGCCGTTTGGGCAAGACTGTCATGATTTTCACCCACAAAGGCGGCTCGGTGTACGTCAACGCGAAAGAAATCGGTGAAGTCAGTCGAATCGAGGCGGGTGAAGTCTATATACCCAAAGCACTCGTATCCAAGATACGCTCTATGTTAGGGACTCCCGAACCCACTCCACTTCCCGAACCCAATCCCCCCAGCGTCGTATCCGGCTATGTCGTGATCGACCCCGGTCACGGCGGCAAAGATCCCGGCGCGACAAGCTGTCTTGGGTATTATGAGAAACACATCAATTTAGCGGTTGCCAGGGAAGTGACCGATTTATTGCAACAAAGGGGTATTCGCGTAAAAATGACGCGGACGGGCGATTATTATCCCGAACTGGAAGAGCGTGCGGCTATCGCCAACCGGCTCAACGCGGACCTGTTTGTAAGCATTCATGCGGATTCGTCGCCGAAAAGCTCGACGCGGGGCTATACACTCTATATCGCCAACGGGGCCTCCCGGGCCTCTCAACGGGCTGCCAACGCGTTAGAGGCTGCAATGTCCAGTACGGGCTTGAGCAGTAAGGGAGTTCGAAAGGGGAATTACCACGTCTTGGTGGATACGAACGGCCCGGCCGTCCTGGTCGAAATGGGGTATCTGTCGAATCGTTATGAAGCCGGTCTGCTAAGGGATAGCGCCTTCCAGGGTCGCATGGCCCAGGCCATCGCCGACGGCATCACCAATTACCTCAGGTAGTCTCCTGAGGCGGGTAGCTTTCAAAGAGAGAATTCTTGCCGGCTTCCTGGACAAATCCCAAAAAAACTTCGTAAAAAGTGAGTTTTTCCATTTCTTTCCGGTTATACATAGATAGAAGGCCGTCTATGTGAGTCAGGAGAAGGTTTCGTTGATGTCAAAATATACGGATGAAGAACTGATGACTTTTGTTAAGGACCGGAATATTTCTGCGTTTGAGGAGCTTTTCAATCGTTATGAGCGGCGTATTTTTTGCTTTTTTTATCGTCTGTTATGGGATGTCGAAGAGGCCAGAGATTGCACGCAAGAGACATTTTTGAGGCTATGGAGAGGTAGAACTATATATGCCCCTAAGGGAAGATTCACAACATACATCTTTCAGATTGCGAAGAATCATTTTCTGAATGAGCATGAAAGGAAACGGTGCCGAATCACCTTCACACATGCTTCCAGAGACGATTTTCTGGACTCTGCAGAGAATCTGATTTCAACCAATGGTTCATCTGAACAGGCCGTTGCCAATGAACTCGCAGCAGCGATAGGTAAAGCCATAGCCGATCTGCCGGAGCCGCACAGACTGGTTTACATCCTCAGCGAGGAGCAGAGATTTTCCTATAAGGAAATTGCGGATGTCTTAGGCTGTCCTGTGGGCACGGTGAGTTCAAGGAAAGTCGAAGCGGTCAGGAAACTACGTAAATTGCTGGCGCCCCTGAGGGAAGATTTTTTGGGCAAAGATTCACACGACCGGGAGGTAAGCAAATGATTTCGTGCGATGAATGTCAGAGAAGATTCGTAGCTGTTTTCGACAACGAAGGCAACAAAGACGATGAGAAACTCATTGATGAACATCTGAAGGACTGCTCAGTATGCAGGGCTTTTTATGAAGACATGCTTCGCGTTAGAAAGCAGTTCGCCTCTACTGACGTGCCAAACATTCCCGGTGGGGTAGAACAAGAAGTAATGCAGGTCGTCCAAGCTGATTCTCAGCGGAGGGGGACTCGGAAAGATGAAATTAAACGACCGAGTGTGCCATTATTGATCAGATTCCCCCGACGGGCGTGGGTTACCGGTCTGGCTGCTTTGGTTCTTCTCACAGCGTCCTGGATTGTGTCTTTCCGCCTGGCGAAAAAAGTGGAAATCTTAACGCAAGAGTTGGAAACGTCTAAACGAGAAATTGCCCTTGCGCGTGAGAAAGAACAACTTGAAGAGGCTCAGGAAAAACAGCAGAAGGCGATCTCCGCTCTCTATTTTCGAATGCAGGAACTGGAAGAACGGATTGATAGGTCTGCTTCACCAAGGTCGGCCTTTTTCCCAGCAGAACATAACGGACTGTGACAATAAGTGTTCTCATTTATTGCAGGAGCTAAGAAAATGCGTGCTAAGGACCTTTTCATCATTCTTGTAATGCTTGGAGTATCCTCGAGTGCAATCTCAGCAAATGAGGAGTACCGCGTAGTGAGAATCTGGCCTGAAGCGCCCCGGGGATGGCACTTCTACCACCCATGGGCAGTTGCTGTTGACGAGTCTGGAAATGTCTATGTCGGCGACCTCGGAAACTACCTCGTCAAGAAATTTGATAGCGAAGGTAGATTTATCACCCAGTGGGGCAATCCCGGTAAAGGAGATGGTCAGTTCCAAAGCATCGTTAGCATTAAGACAGACAGTTCAGGAATCGTCTATGTCGTGGACTGGGATCGCGATAAGTGGGAGTACAGCCGAATACAAAAATTCACTCCATACGGAGAATTCATAGGGATGTTTGAAAGGCAAGGACCAGACGTTGACACGTTTGAGCTTCTTGTTGATGTAGCTTTCAGCCCGACGGAAGATGTCTATGTACTGGCAGCCGACTATATGCCGGGTTCAAAGCAAAAGGGCTCCGTCCGCATTGAGAGATACTCGTCCGACGGGAACTTCCTGACTCAGTGGGGTGATTTCGGTGTTGCCGATGGCCAGTTCCAAATAGCTGAGACAATAGCCATTGATAAACAAGGCGATATATACGTTGCGGATAGTGGGAATCATCGCGTCCAGAAGTTTGATCCGAATGGAAAGTTCCTACACAAATGGGGCGATCTCGGAAGTAAGGATGGCCAGTTCAGGATGCCACAGTCCATTGCGTTTGATGCGGCGGGCAATGTATATGTGCTTGATCTTCAATCTGTCCAGAAGTTCACTTCGGGCGGACAATTCCTTGAAAAATGGAAACCAGATGCTTCAACAAATAGGCGCATTGCTGTTGACAATCACGGCTTTGTCTATGTCACACAACAATGGCAACACAGAGTTTTGCGATTCGATTCTTTAGGCAAGTCTCTGGAGCAATGGGGAATCTTTGACGCTCGCCATGGACATGTTAATTCTCCGCAAGGCGTGGCGATCGATTCTGAAGGAAATCTTCTCGCTGCCGACAACGGGATTCAGAGATTCAATTCAGAGGGTCAGTTCTTGGACCAATGGGATACGAATTACTGGATGACGATCAGTGGCATAGCTACAGACAAATCAGCCAATTTGTACATAACGCTGATGGCTATTGACCAAGTGTACAAGATCAATAGGAAAGGTGAGTTTGTGAAGAAATGGGGTTGGATGGGCGAGAAGGATGGCGAGTTCCGACACCCCAGCGATATAGCTGTTGATCCTTTGGGCAACGTCTATGTGGCGGACAAAGACAATCACAGGATCCAGAAGTTTGATCCAAATGGGACCTTCCTTACAAAATGGGGCATGCGAGGCGTCGGAAAGGGAGAATTCACATATCCCGGCTCAATAGCTTTGGACGGATCGGGCAACATCTATGTCCTTGATCAGCCGGGTGGCCCAGAAGCGGAGAAGTGCCGCATCCAGAAATTCGACCCAACCGGTGCCTTCACAACTACTTGGAGTGTTTCAGTTGTCGATCGCATTACTTGTGACACCAGCGGCGACATTTACGCAATAGATCACGATGGTAGCCGGATCGCGAAGTTCGATTCGAAGGGGGATCAGGTCGCTACGATTAGGGCAGAGGATGGAGGAGTCTTTTCGGACATATGCACCGACAAGACGGGCCACCTCTTCGCGACTGACCTAGGTAATGCACGTATTAATGAATTCGACTCGGAAGGAAAAGTATTAAGCGCTTGGCCTACGGAAAGATCAGATTTGCTGTCCGATCTACGCAGAACACCGGGAAGGATAACTGTTGATGGAGACGGTAACTTATATGTACACAATGGGCCAGAAATCTGGAAGCTTTCATCGACTTGGAAGGTGATTGGTAAGTTTCAGATTGCTAAGTGGGGCCCAAAACAGTTCTTCTGTGGTCCCAGGGATGTCGCCATAGACACTTCCGGCAGCGTTTATGTTTGTTCCTTGGTCAACACTAGTCGATATCGCGCCAAGCCTTTTATCCAGAAATTTAGATCGGACGGTCAATTTGCGATGCAGTGGCAGTGGAGAGATTACGACGAAGAGTCGAAGGCACGTGATTATCCGATATCGATTACCGTGGATTCAAAAGATAATGTCTATGTCGCGGATACAATCGAACATATTGTAACAAAGTTTGATCGTAATGGGCACCTCATCAAGAATTGGGGGGGCAAAGGTTTTGGCAACGGCGAGTTGAATGAGCCTGAAGGGATTGCCGTGGATGAGGTGGGCAATGTCTATGTCTGCGACAGACAAAATTGTCGCATCCAGAAGTTCGATTCCAATGGCAGATTCCTTGTTAAATGGGGAAGAGTAGGGAGCGGCGACGGTGAATTTCACTTTCCGGCAGCAGTGGCGGTCGACAAAGAAAGAAATGTCTTTGTCGCCGATAGCGACAATCACCGTATCCAGAAATTCACGACCGACGGCAAATTCCTAATCCAGTGGGGCGAATTTGGCGAAGCTCCAGGCCAGTTCAACGTACCCTTGGGCATTGCTGTGGATGCGGAAGGTAATGTTTTCGTAAGTGATAGCCACAATCACAGAATCCAGAAATTTGCCCCTGTTCACTCACCCTGAGAATTGGTCGGATTGGATTGGACGGGACGGCGGCGTTTCTGTAAAATTGGCGCGATGAAAGTGTACCCATTGAAATTTGAGCCGATTTATAAGCGGCGGATTTGGGGGGGGCGGAAACTGCATGAGGTGTTCGGCAAAGAATTGCCGGGCGGTGAGAAGATCGGGGAAAGCTGGGAATTGGCCGATCTGCCGGGGGATAAATCGGTGATCGCCAACGGCGAGCTGGCCGGGCGGACGCTTGCCTCGGCGATTCAGGAATTTTCGGAAGAGATCATAGGATTTGAAGGCTTTTTAGGGGAATTTCCCCTGCTGATTAAGCTCTTGGATTGCCAGGACGTGCTGAGCGTGCAGGTGCATCCCGACCGAGAGACGTGCCGGCGGACGGGCGAGGGGGCGCCGAAGACCGAATGCTGGTATGTGATTTCCGCCGAGCCGGGGGCGGTGATCTACAAGGGATTGAAAGAGGGAGTGACCAAAGAGCAATTTGCCGAGACTATCAAGCAAGGTAGTGTGGCGGATCTGCTTACAAAGATTGAGGTCCGGGAAGGCGAGTGTCATTTTTTGCCCGCCGGGACGGCGCATGCGATTGGTGCGGGTTTGTTGATTGCGGAGATTCAGACGCCGTCAGATACGACGTACCGTGTGTTCGATTGGAACCGGGTTGATGACGCGGGAAATCCGCGAGAGCTCCATATCGAACAAGCTTTGGAGAGTATCCATTTCGATCAATCGAGCGACGATCTTCCCGTGACACGGATCGGCAGTTTGGTGGAATCCGAGTACTTTACAGTCGATAAAGGCCATCAGGCCCGGAGCTGTGAGGTTTTACTTTCGGCCGGTAAGGTAAAAACCCTGATTTTCCTGTCCGGCTGCGGGACGATCCTGAAAACCGGTATGGAAAAAGTGGATTTCCGCGCCGGCGATTGCCTGCTGATCCCCGCAGCGTATGAAGGCGCCATCCGTTTTTACGACGATACGCAATATCTCATTGTTACACTATGATTAACGATTGACCATTGCTTTCTATTAGAATTTGTGGTATTATTAAAACAATGTAGTCATTGGAGTTATGTCATGACGCCACATACCCAACAGATATTAAAAGATGTGCTTAATCTTCCACCTGTTGATAGAGCAGAACTTGTCGAAAAGATATTAGCCAGCTTTGAATTTCCAGCCGATAAAGACATTGACAATGCTTGGGCAAAAGAAGCCGAAGACCGAATCGATGCATTTGACCAGGGAGATATAGGATCAACACCCGCTTCAGACGTTTTTAAAGAGATCGATCATCAGGCAAATAAATGAGAATTGAGTTTCTCGATCCGGCAAAACAGGAATTAGCAGAAGCGATTGCTTTCTATAACGAACAGAGCGAAGGTCTCGTTTTCAGATTTGCCCTTGAGATCAAAAGAACCCTTTCACGTATATTGCAATATCCTAAAGCATGGAGTCCCATTTCAAAAAGAACGCGTAGATGCAGAACAGATAGATTTCCTTATGGAGTGATCTACCAAGTTCGTACAGATTACATTCTCATTGTTGCCGTGAGTCATCTTCATAGACACCCTGATCACTGGAAGCAAAGAGTGAATTCGATTTAATATCAAATCCCCTCCAGCCAGACTTCACTGTCGTAGCGGAGCATGATGAGGTTATTTTTGAAAGCATCCGGGCGGATGCGAGGTTTTTGGCCGGTTAGCTCCTGCAATATCCATTTAGGGAAATTCGCGCCGGCCTTGATGGATAGCGGCACGCCGCCCCCGAATCGCGGATTGATCTCGATGAACGTGACTTTGTTATCGCCGGTAAGGAACAATTGTAACGTGATAACACCCGGCCCGGCCCCGAGTTTTTCAACTAATGTGGCGGATTCATCCATAATGTGAGAATTTTTGACGATTTGACTTTTACTGACTTCGCCTACTCTGACTTCGATACGTCGTCTTGGAACAACACAACGCACTTTTTTATCGAAGTCCACATAAACATCACAGGTATATTCATTGCCTTCGACGAGTTCCTGGCAGATGGCGTTTGGTATTTTTTTAGCATAGAAGGATAGTTCGTCGCGATTGTTGGCGACGATGTTTCCCTTACTGGCATAGCCGTCCCAGGGTTTCACAAACACGGGATATTTAATTTCTGATTTATTTTTTGATAAAGCCGTTCGGATACTTACGGTTAAGGGGGTATCGAAGTTGTTTTTTCGTAAGAACTTATACGTTTTTCGTTTGTCCTGACAAAGATCGATCACATCCGGATCCGAGACGAGGGCGCGACAATTAAGAGCGGTGAATTTTGGCTTGTTTAGTGCCAGGCATTTGAGATCCAGATCAACTGTTGGAATGAGCAATTTCACGTGATTGGTTTTAACGATCGACAGTAATTCGTTGATATAGCCGGGATGCGTTGTGGGTTTAACCAGAAAACGTTTGTCACACAGTTGCAGGGCGGAACTCAATTCGGTCGTATCCGTGCCCAAAAATAACGCGTCGATCTTCAGTTGCCGTGCCGCCCGGCGGAAGCTTTCAAGCAGCGAGACGCGCCGGCCGATACAGGTAAAGAGAACGTTCACGTTATATCGAGTCTTTGATTTTCGATCCATCGACTTCGCTCCCTTCGGCCCGAGCTTCTGGCCGAGGGCGGGACAAGCTTTCGATTGTCTGTCGTTCCTGAATACGTTTCTAAACATGTTTATTGTCATTTAAAGCGGAAAATAGTCAATATTTAATTCTTCGCCCAATTCTTTTGACATTTTATTTGAATTCAGGTATGTTCTTATTCCCTTCGGGATTAGGGATTATTGTGTGTAATTATCAAAATGGGTGTGGTTGGCTTTTATGGATTAGTCAAAGATAAGAATTGACAATAAGGAGATTGTCGTCGGTGTTTTAGTCAAGCGATGCCTCGAAGATAGTCGTCAGAGCAAAGCAAGCGAATTTACGGAGTATGAATGCAGGTTCCATTATTAGATTTAAAAGCACAATATAAAACGATTCAAGACGAAGTCAAACGGGCTATCGACAATGTCTGTGAGAGTCAGGCGTTTGCGCTCGGACCGGCCGTGGCGCAATTTGAAAGAAACGTCGCCGCCTATTGCGGTGTGAAACATGCCATCGGCGTATCGAGCGGTACGGATGCTTTATTGGCGAGCCTGATGGCGTTGGGCATCAAACCGGGTGACGAAGTGATTACGACGCCTTTTACTTTTTTTGCCACGGCGGGCTCTGTTGTTCGGCTCGGAGCGAAGCCCGTTTTCGTCGATGTCGATCCGGATTCTTTCAACATCGACCCGGCGAAAATCGAGCCTCAGATCACAGAAAAAACACGGGCGATTATTCCCGTGCATCTATTCGGGCAGGTGGCTCAGATGAAGCCCATTTTGGACATGGCCCGGCGGCATAATCTGGTGGTGATCGAAGATGCCGCTCAGGCCATCGGCGCCGTCCAGGACGGCGTGAAAGCCGGGAACTTCGGCGATTGCGGATGTTTTTCGTTCTACCCGACCAAGAACCTCGGCGCTTTCGGTGACGGTGGTCTGGTCACGACGAATAACGATGGGTTGGCCGGACAGATCAGAGCGTTGCGCGATCACGGACAAAAGCCGCGATATTTCTATCACGTTGTCGGCGGTAATTTTCGCCTGGACGGCATCCAAGGCGCCGTCCTGGATGTTAAACTCAAATATCTCGGCCAATGGAATGAAAAACGCAGACGGCACGCGGCTCTTTATGACCGTTTTTTATCCGACTCGCCGGTTAAAACGCCGAGGATAAATGCCAACAATAGATGTATTTATCACCAATATACCATCGTAGCGCCCGAACGGGATAAGTTGCAGCAGTTTCTGGCCGATAATGGGATTGGCTCTGCGATCTTTTATCCAAAGCCGTTGCACCTGCAGGATTGCTTTAGCGATCTCGGTTATTCTCAGGGGGATATGCCGGTGGCCGAGAGGCTGTGCGGCGAGGTGTTGTCGTTACCGATTTATGCTGAGTTGACACCGGAACAAATAGAGTATGTTGCTCGTACGATACTTGAATTTTACGAAAAAAATGAGGACGAAATACGTTGCTGAAGGTAAATGAAAATCCTCCGCTCATCTGGCCGGACGTCGAATCGCTTCGCGAGTTCACCGGTGAATGGTGGGTGGTTCATACAAAGAGTCGAAATGAGAAAGCCCTGGCCCATGATCTGATTCGACGGCGGATCAGCTATTTTCTTCCGATGAGCTGGAAGGTCCGGCGAAAAAGCCGAAGAACGATCCGATCACTGCTGCCCCTCTTCAGTGGCTATCTGTTTTTCTGTGGCGGGGAGAACGATCGGACCGAGGTGCTGCGCACCGACCGCGTGGCGAATCTGATCAAAGTCAAAGACCAGGAACAACTGATCGATGAGTTGCTGCAGATTCAACAGGCCCTCGAAGCCGGGGCGCCGCTCGTTCCCGACAAGTATGTCAAAGCAGGGCAAAAATGTAAAGTTATTGCCGGCCCTTTGCTCGGCCTGGAAGGGATCGTCACGACCACGAAAGGGATGACACGCCTGGTCCTGCAGGTCGATATGCTCGGTCAGGCGGCGAGCGTCGAGATTGATATTGATACGATAGAAGTCGTTGATGAAGCGGAATAAGCTCATGGACATGGTGATTATTATTAAGAGTTTGGGGAGCGTGTTCGTTTTGATCGGATTCGTATATCTTTTCAGACCCATTCTTCTTAAGAATCTCATGAGCTTTTTCAAGAAGGGTAAACGCGTTTATTTCGCCGGGCTGGTCCGATTCGCCCTGGCGGTCATTTTTCTGCTTGCCGCCACGCAGTGCCGCGAACCTAAAATCGTTGGGATTTTCGGGATTCTCTTTTTGATCTCCGGTATTCTCATTTTTATTCTCGGGCCGGATATGATCCGTCGAATCTTCGACTGGTATGAAACACAATCGAACGTCATTTTTCGGGTGATTGCCTCGGCGGTGATTGTGGTCGGAGCCATTATCATTTTTTCTGCATGAGAGGGAGGAACAGATCACATGAAAGTATTCGTAACGGGCGCCGCGGGATTCATCGGTTCGCATTTGTGCGAACGACTTCTGAACGATGGCTGCGAGATCGTCGGTATTGATAGTTTCGACGAATTTTACGATCCGCGTATCAAGCGTCGAAACATCGACCGCTGCCTGAAAGATAAGCATTTCCAACTCGTCGAAGCCGACATTCGGGACCGTGACGCAATGGATCAGGCGATGGACGCCGATGTAGATGTCATCGTGCATTTGGCGGCCCGGGCCGGAGTTCGCCCTTCGATTGCCGAGCCCGTGCTTTATGCGGACGTGAATATCAACGGCACGATGGTCCTGCTTGAGGCCGCCAAGAAATACGAGATTGACAAGTTTATTTTTGCCTCCAGCTCGAGCGTTTATGGGAATAACGAGAAGGTTCCTTTTTCCGAAGAGGACAACGTCGATTTTCCAATCTCACCTTACGCCGCGACCAAAAAGGCGGGCGAGCTGATCTGTCATACGTATCAACACCTATACGGTATTTCGATAACGTGTCTGCGATTCTTTACGGTTTACGGGCCCCGGCAGCGTCCCGATTTGGCCATTCACAAATTTGCAAGGCTCATCGAAGCGGGTCAACCCATTCCCGTTTTCGGCGATGGGTCCATGATGCGGGATTTCACCTATATTGACGACATCATTGCCGGAGTCACCGCGGCGATGGAAAAATGCAACCGTTTCCATATCTACAATCTCGGTGAGTCGCAGCCGATTTCCGTCAACGATTTGATCGGCGAGATTGAGATCGCACTCGGCAAGAAAGCCGTGAAGGACTATCTCCCGCCGCAGCCCGGCGACGTCGAACGCACGTACGCCGACGTTACGAAGGCCATGCAGGATTTAGGCTATCGACCCTCGACGCCGATTCAGACCGGGCTATCCAAATTCGCCGCCTGGCTGAGGCAAGAGGAAACTAACTCAAACTGACCGTTTTGGGATTGAGGAGCAAAGTCAATCTTTCAATGATAAAAAGATAAAGCGATTTGTCATTCCCGCGAAGGCGGGAATCCACTCTACTCGTTACGTTTTTGGATCCCTGCCTTCGCAGGGATGACAACAAAAATCGGTCAATATGAGTAAACGAATTCATGCGTGCAAGAAATGTAGCTCGAAAGTACATCAGCCCACACCCACTGAGACGACTTCTCGGCCTGGGTTTCTTCATATTTTTCTACATCTACCTGGCGTTTGTGATTGATCTTCGGCTGCTGTATCACGGAGGCGGTCTGCTCGACAACTTCCCGACCTTTTACACGGGATGGGATTTTTTCGAAGGTTTCCTGACGTATCCCGGGGGATGCGTTGAATATCTTTCGGCCTTTCTTGCCCAGTCCTTTTATTATTCCTGGCTCGGTTCGGCTGTCGTCATAGCCCAGGCGTGGACGATCTATTTCTGTACCGATTATATTATCAAGATGTTTGGAGTTTCTCAACTGCGTGGACTTCGATACTTCGGTCCCCTGCTGTTACTTTTTCTCTACAGTCAATATACGTTTCATTTTCAAACAATCATGGGATTGACTGTGGCCTTGGCGGGTTTCTGTATTTATCTACGTTTTGCACCGGGTAGCACTTTAAAAGTCTCCCTTTTTTTCCTGGTTATCTTTACATTCCTATACCTCATGGCGGGAGGTTCAGCTTTTATTTTCGTTCTTCTTTGCGGATTATCCGAGGTGCTTTTAAGACGTCGCTGGTTCTCTGGTTTGGTTATGTTGGTCTCGGGCGCCGCTATACCCTTTGTTCTCGGTTATATGATGTATGATATCAGGTTTCTTGACGCCTATAGCCGGCTGTTGCCATTTTCCTGGCAACTTCTGAGCCGCCAATCAGGTCGAACGTTGCTGCCCGTGGTTTATGCGCTTTATTTGTTTCTTCCTTTGGTCCTCGTTATTTTCGGGATATGGCGATTGTTCTTCGATAAGCACACTCTGTCAAAAGGTTGGATGAACGACAACGCCTTGTCGTTAATCCGTCGAATGTTTGTCCTGGTCGGCATAGTGATCGTCACTTCTCTGCTTTCTTATAATTCTGAACTTAAAAGATCGCTTCGCATTGACTATTATTCCCGGCATAAGATGTGGGATAAAATCATCGAGATCGGCCGTGAGAGTCCGTATCAATATTTCGTATGTCACGCCGTCAACCATGCGCTGTATCGGACGGGGCGACTCGGCGACGAAATGTTCAGCTTTCCACAACACCCCACCGCCTTGTTTCTGACGCGCGAGGGGACCGACCCGGTCTGGCAGAAATTCGATACCTGTTTGGAACTTGGCCTTGTCAATCAAGCGGAGAATGCGCTGAGTATCTCCGTCGAGACGTTCGGCGAACGCCCCCTGCTGCTTCAGCGTCTGGCCCTGGTGAATATGGTCAAGGGCAATACCGGTACCGCCCGCGTTTTTCTCAGGACGTTAGAGAAAGTCCCGTTTTGGTCGCCGGTGGCGAATGATTATCTCACCCGGCTGGAAAATCATCCGGATTTGTCCAAGGATAGTGAGATTCAATCCTTACGAGATGTCATGCTTCATACCGACTACGTCGGCAACGCCGATACCTTGACCTTGCTCATGACGGAAAATCCACACAATCAAATGGCCTATATGTACGGTATGGCCTGGCTGCTGTTATCGAAGAACCTGGAGGGTTTCGTCCAAAAATTCAACATGTATCATCCTATGAACGGCTTGAAAATTCCACGACATTTCCAGGAGGCGCTGCTTCTCTACCGGTTCATAAAAAAACAATCGCCTGAGGTGCCGGATTTGAGCATTTCCGAGCCGATCAAACTGACGTTTTCCGAGTTTTCCCGGGCGATGCAACAATACGGTCAAAATAAATCCGTGGCCCAGGCGGCGCTCAAGGAAAAGTTCGGTCATACGTATTTCTATTATTACTTTTTGGGTAGTTAGTGACTGTTGCGGAAAGTAGAAAACTCACATGTCACCCCTGCGAAGGCCGGGGTCCAGGGCGTAAAAAAGTGGATTCCCGCCTTCGCGGGAATGACAAATCGCGTTTCCGCTACAGGAACTAGTTAAGGAATTATTGATGCGGCGACGTATCTTCATAGGTCTGTTTGTCATTGTTCTTACAGCCGGGGTATTGACGTACGCGATCTTCCTCCGTTCCTCTCCGTTGTGGGAGCCGATTAAGGAATTTGAGCAGATCGATCGTGAGGCTCGGATTTTTCCGGATTATCAGGGGACAACGATCCCGCCGAATATCGCTCCATTGAATTTTTTAATCCGGGAACCCGGCGTCATTTTCTGCGCCAGGGTAGCATCGCAACAAGGCGAGACCATTGAAGTCTTCAGCAGGGATGGAGTCATACAAATCCCCCCAGAGCGTTGGCGCGATCTGCTCGAAAACAATAAAGGAGAGACTCTTCAAATTGATATCTATGTCAAGAACGAGAAGTGTCAATGGCACCATTTTCGCTCCGTGAAAAACTTTATTGCTGAAGAGGAGATCGACGGCTTTGCCGTCTATCGAAAGATGTATCCGACGCACCTGCGCGTCAGAGGTGAAATCGGTATTTATTGCCGCGATCTTGGCAGCTTTAAGGAATCCGTGATTCTTAGCGGGATGAGTTATGAGAACGGGTGTTTGAATTGCCATTCCTTTCCGCGGAACCAGGGCGACAAGATGCTTATCGGCGTCCGTTCAAAAAAATATGGCGCCAAAACGCTTCTCGTTGAAGATGGCCGTGTGCAAAAGCTGGGCGGAAAGTTCGGTTATACGTCCTGGCACCCCAGCGGCCGGATGGCGGTGTATGCCATGAATAATCTACCCATGTTTTATCATTCGGCCCGGAATGAAGTTCGCGATACCGTGAATATAGATTCGTATCTGGCGTATTATTTGTGTGAGCCTCAAAAGGCCGACGTCGAACCGAAGCTGGCCCGTAAAGACCGGCTGGAGAACTGGCCCGCCTGGTCGGCGGATGGCCGCTATCTTTACTTCTGCAGCGCCCCGAAACTGTGGCCGTCGGATACGAGGAATCCCCCCGAACTATACGATCAAGTTCAATATGATCTTGTCCGTATCGCTTATGACATAGACACACACACCTGGGGTGAGATTGAAACGGTGTTATCGGCTAAGCAGATTGGTAAGGGCATCGGTATGCCCCGTTGCAGCCCGGACGGGCGATGGCTGTCTTTCTGTATGTTCGACTATGGATATTTTCCCAGTTGGAAACAGGAAAGCGATGTCTATGTGATAGATTTGCAACACCCAGAGCAAGACGGATCGTTTTCATACCGCCCTCTTGAGATCAATAGCGACCAGAGCGAGGGATGGCACGCATGGTCGAGCAACGGGCGATGGATTCTTTTCAGCAGCAAACGTCTGCACGGCGTCTTTACTCGTTTGTTCATCAGTTATGTCGATTCGACGGGAAAGGCCCACCAACCTTTCGTTTTGCCGCAAGAGGATCCGCGTTTCTACGAATCGTATCTTCGGATGTTCAATACGCCCGAGCTGGTCACGACCGCTCCCACCGCTGTGGGTGAGACGCTGGCGAAGGTGTATCGAGGAGATCGCGAGGTATTGTTATCGATGCCTGTCACGATGGCTACGCCTAATCCCCCTCAGGTATCTCCTACATCAGCGTGGGAAAATCAACGAGAGTAATGTTGCACTCATTCGTGTCACCTCACATCGCATCGCGAAACGGCCCAAAAAGCCAGCCCGGCCAGGAACAGATTCCAGAGCGACAGTCCCGCCAGGTCCAGAGCCGCTTCCTGGACATTGTGCGCCAGGTTGGATTTGCTTTCGATAAACTTTGGAAAATCGGACTTATCACCCTGATATTCTTCCGGATGAGGTGAATCGATACTAATGTGTTTGCCATTGACCGTCACACTCGTTCCAAAGGACCAGTAGGAAACTCCCACGAGTTTACCCAGTTTTTCCAGAATATAATTGTCATAGATTACAGAATATGTTTCAGCATCCGCAAGGAACCGCTCTTCACGTCGAGGACCCGTATCCGCCACGCTCTCGGAGGCAAACTGAAACAACGCCGTCGGGGATAATCGGGAGAGCATTCTCGCCATATTCGCCCGGCGCTTCATGGCGTTTTGATAGAGGGCGTAGTGATCGCGGACCTCTTGTTGACCTTCCTCGAAAGCGCGGTCTGATTCGAGCTTGATCGCGTCTTCGGTGGTCAGCTCTCCACTTTTCACTCGCTCTTTCACTTTATTTATTCTGCCCCAGACCTGTTCCTGAAGAACTGAATCGACTTGTTTGGCAGTTTGGTACTCACTCGGGACGTTTGCCAGCTTGTCCGATAGGATTCCAGAAAGGTTGGGAACTACAATGACAAGCAAGATCCATAAGGCAAGCAGAATTAAAAGAACCACGGAGGACCGTCCGACGAGGGAAGAGACAAACAAGCCCAGTAAAGCGAAAATGGAAAGATAGAAGAAGGCCAAGAAAATCATCAAGCCGATACGCGGGACAAGTGTTGGACTCACCGCTTCGGGCAGAAAGATACTCACGAGGGATAGACTGACCAGACCACCCAGAATCAAAGGAATACCGGTTGTAAGGATGATCGAGACGTACTTAGCAAGTAGAACCTGATTTCGTCTTAGAGTATAAGACAGAACCAGGCGAAGTGTACCGGCTTCCTTTTCACCGGAGATTCCACGAAAGGCCAGCAGCAACGTAAAGAGGCTGAAGATGACTTTTACAATAAACGCCCAATCCAATTCGGGAACAAACGACATCTTGAAATTTTTCTGTCCGGCCGACATGGGAGTCAAACGGCCTTTAGGATTGAGATTATAGCCGGGAGGCTGATTTTTCGATCCACCATCGCTCAAAAGCGCCAATGGACTCGGACGTGTGTACAGGGACGTCTGTGTTGTACTGAGTTGGCGTGCCGATGCCGACACGCCATCGTTATATCGACTCATTTGTTCGCGGTGTTTTTGCGCGGTGATCCATCCGTTCATGCTGAATAGCAGAATACTCAGTATGATCAAGATGATAAACTGAAGGCTTTTCAGATGTTCCAGAATTTCTCGTTTGATAATGGCGATCATGTGCTCATCCAATATCTTTCTTCATGAAGATTGTATGGGCCGTGACAAAGAAAACGACACTGAGCAGAAAGAGAATGGTCCACTGGTGAAGCGTTTGCGAGATACTTTCAGTAACCGACTGTACGGCATAGGTAAATTCCGGAAGTTTAGATTCCCGGTAAGCTTTGTAATCCTTATAGCGTAGCGGCCATTGCTCTATGTATTTTTGCCAATGCCGTTGAACGCCTTCCATGAAGCTGTCAAATTCCCGGATGTCCGTGCCGGCCAGGCGTTGGATGGCACCGTTGAATAAGACAGAAGGAGAGAGGATGGCGATATTTTGAGCAAGGCGCATCTGGTGCGTAAGCTGTTGGCTGTATTCGCGATCGATGCGGTGATGCAGTTCCGTTCGCTGGGCGCTCAGTTCGAAGTTCTTTTTTTGCAATTCCGTGTCGTGTTCACCTGATTGGACCATCTTATGAAATGCCTGACGCGACTGCTCGTACTCGTTCTCGTAGGGTTGGAAGATAGCTCGTTTGCGGTCGGAAAGTTCCTCGCTGTGCGGCAGTTGACTCACCTGCTGAGCCAAAATAATGCTGAGGTTGGGATAAATAACGATAATAACGATCCAGATTTGCAGAAGGACCAACAGTGCGACTGAAGGACGATTGAAGATCGTGGAGATCATGAGACTTAGTGTGAAGAAAGCCACAAGATAAAGGGTGGAGATTCCCCACATCGCCAGGATGCGTAACGATAAATCTCCATTGATGGAGATCGCCGGGTGTAGAACTAAAACAAGCACGGCGACGAGGGTGGCGATAGTGAGCGAACCCAACACGACGATGAAACCGCCAAGGAATTTACCGAAGAGGAGTTGACCTCTCGATAGAGGATGAGACAGGATTAATCGAAGCGTGCCCTGGACTCTCTCTTCGGAAATGCTGTTGTAGGCCAGGAAAATAACCATCAGGCTCAAAACCACACGAACCACAAAAGCAAAGTCAATCGATGCAAAGCCGGAGACGTAGCGGTAATGTTGACTGGCAAACTCCCCCATATATCCCGAGGTCTGAATGGGAAGATGGAGATAATTGAATTCGATCCGGCTGCCTAAATCCCGATCCCTGCCCTGTACGAGCGTACTGAGAATCTGTGGCTTGCGGAAAATCTCGACGTTAAAACGTCCGGT
>JAFGTG010000217.1 GCA_016934255.1 Sedimentisphaerales bacterium | reverse complement strand
TCTGGGCCTGGCCGGAGGATCCGACCTGCCGGGATTTTATCATATCGGCTTGAGCAACGCCCAACACTGGCAATACGCCAAGCCGGGGCAATGGAACGACCCGGATTATATCCTGATTGGCTGGGTCGGCAATGCCCGCGGCATGGGCGAAGGCAAGCCGACGGCTTTGACGCCAAACGAGCAATATTCGTATATGTCAATGTGGTGTTTGATGGCCGCGCCGTTGATTTTCTCCGGCGACATGGACAAGCTCGACGAGTTCACACTCAATATCCTGTGCAACGCCGAGGTTATTGAAGTCGATCAGGACCCGCTGGGCATACAGTCCTCGATCATTCGCCAAACGGACGATTATTTCATCATGGCCAAGAACATGGAAGACGGCTCGAAGGCCGTCGGCTTATTCAACACCTCACCGGTAGAGCGCCCCGTTGCCGTGACATGGAAGGAACTCAAAATCGAAGGCACATATCGCGTCCGCGACCTGTGGCGTCAAAAAGACCTTGGCGCCTACAATAACCAATTCAAAGCCAACGTCCCCAGGCACGGCGTCAAGCTCGTTCGTTTATTCAGTACGAATTAGCATGTCACTTACTTTCAGGAGTACGGTACTATGAACATACGTCGATTCGGAATATTCATTTTTGTTTGCATTGTCTTAGCGTCCTATTGTATGTCGGATAGTGCAAAGGGGATGTCGAGTTCAGATTCATTAGATCTGGTCACGCGAAGCCGCACACCGCCACTGCCTGATGATGCGAGTCGATTCAAAGTCGTGCAAAAAAAGATCGAGTGGGATCCGAAACAAACCGCGATCATCATCTGCGATATGTGGAATGAACATTGGTGCAAGGGAGCCTCGAAGCGCACGGCGGAGTTGGCCCCGTACATGAACGATGTTGTCTCCAAAGCGCGGGACGAGGGCGTGTTCATCATTCACGCGCCGAGCGGTACAGTCAAATCCTATACCGGGCACCCGGCTCGTAAACGCGCTGAGGAAGCGCCGAAAGCAGCGAATCTGCCGGACGGGATCGACAAATGGTGCCGATGGATCGACGAGAAGGAAGAGAAGATCGGCTATCCCATCGATCATTCCGACGGCGGGTGTGATTGTCTGCCGACGTGCAAGCAGGGTCCCCCGTGGCCGTGGAAGAGCCAGATCGATACGATTCAAATCAGCGATGAAGATGCGATCAGCGATTCCGGCGTCGAGGTATGGAACCTGCTCGAGCAACGCGGCATCACCAACGTTATCCTGATGGGGGTGCATACGAATATGTGCGTGCTCGGCCGGCCGTTCGGGCTGCGCCACATGGCGAAGTTCGGTAAGAACGTTGTGCTCATGCGCGACCTGACCGATACGATGTATAACTCGCGGATGCGCCCGTTCGTGAACCACTTTACCGGCACGGACCTCGTCGTCGAGCACGTCGAAAAATATGTCTGTTCGACAATCACCTCGACGGCATTCACCGGTCGGCCCGCGTTCCGCTTCACGAATGATAACCGCCCCCGCGTGGTCTTCCTCTCGGCCGAGAGCGAATACAGCGCCGTTGAAATACTGCCCGAATTCGCCCACGAGCTTCAAATCAAGTACGGCTTGTCTTGCGAGATCCTCCAGGGCAGCCCGGAAAAACAAAGCGAAGATCGTCATGAATTAGCCGGGCTGGAGGCGTTAACGAATGCCGATCTGGTTGTGGTCTTTATGCGGCGAAGAGCACTCCATCCGGATCAGATGAAATACTTCCGCGACTACGTGGCCGCCGGCAAACCGCTTATTGCCCTACGGACCGCCAGCCACGCTTTCGATGCCCGCGGCAGCGCCCCGAAAGGCTACGCCGAGTGGCCCACGTTCGATCCCGAAGTCCTGGGCGGCAACTACCACGGCCATCACGGCAGCGGACCCACATGCACCGTCACACTGGCCGCGAACGCCGAAGGGCATCCCATTCTTGCCGGCGTGAAGCTTCCGTTCATCAGCGAAGGCTCGCTCTATAAAGTCCGGCCGCTGGCCGAATCGACAACACAACTCCTGATCGGCACGATCCCCGACAAAGAGCCCGAACCGGTCGCCTGGACCCATCGAGTTGGTCAATCCCGCGTTTTCTCCACATCGCTCGGTCATCCGGACGACTTCAAAAACGCCTCATTTCGCCAAACGCTCATCAACGCCGTCTTCTGGGCCATGAATAAACCCGTTCCAAAGCCGGAGTGAACTAACTAAGGAGAATTCAGTAGGAAGCTGAATATTCGGCTTGTGGAAAACGGCGCTATGGCTAAAGGTAAAACGGTTCGATGCGTTGATTGTAGTAAACGACACTCAAAATAGTTTGTTTTAAACGGCTATCTTGGTTCCAGCGGAGCTCGATGCCGACGGCCGCGAGGAGGGCTACCGCGCACCGCCGCATCGAGCACTTCCATGCTTGTTGCTATGGATCATCGCATTCTAACGTTTCCCATTGGAGTGTTGGATAATCGCCCTCACAAATTGCCCAGACAGTGTCAACGTCCCAACCGGCATTTTCAAAAATCCTTCGGCTCAGCATTTGCTCTGTCGTAAGCCCTGTTCCGAGGTTCAATTCCTCCGTGTGCGTATTGGCGCCGATAACTATCTGTGACAATTCAATATCCCAAAAACAGGCCACGGTCGTCGGCGCCCAAGCCGGCGTTCGTACGTCTGCGAACAATCCACCGACGAGTAATCTTTCTCCTTCGGCGTGTACCGGGAACATTTCACAAGCCGCATAGCAATGGACAAACTGCGTGCGCTGAGTATCTCCAACCAGACCGCCAATAACGGAACCGGCGATCGATCCCCGGGCGTAGCAATCCACAATGGACGTGCCGTTTCCCCAAACCACTCGCCCGGCCAAACCTCCCGCAGTCCGTTCGGCTGTCACGTCACAATCCGCCGATGACATCCAAATCATGGTTTCATCAGCATTTCCGATCAGACCACCCACGAGATCGCTGCCGATAACAACACCCAAAGACCGACATTCGAGAATCTGCCCGTCATGGCTGTCGCCGACAAGCCCTCCGACACTTCTTTCACCTTTGACCTTTGCAAAGCTTTCACAACCGATCAGCGTACCCCCCGGTCCGCCGCCGACCATACCCCCGACGTTTTCTTCACCGAAAACCTGCACCTCGCTTCGACAATCTATGATACTGGCGTCCCAAAGGCTTCCCACAAGACCACCGACGTCCTCGACTCCTGAGACCTGTCCGGTGACGCTGCAGCGAAGAATCATTCCGCCGTGATTCAATCCGGCGATCGCGCCGCAGGGCGATCCGCTGACCACCACGTCGGTGAGATTCAGGTCCATAACCAGGCCGTCGAGCTTTCCGAACAAGGCGGCATCAAACCCATATTGGCCCGTGATGTGAAGGTTGGCAATCGTATGGCCCTGACCGTCGAGAACGCCCTGGAATGAACTGCCGCTATGTCCGCTCACATCATCGGAGCTATCCGGGGCGATCAGAGCGTCTTCGAAGACGCAACCGCCGGGTAAAAAAGGGTCCAGGTCAATATCCGACACCAGGATGAAATGCTTGTCCAGGAGATTGGGATCCGATCCCAAAGCGATTAATTGCATGGCGGTGGCGATCTGGTAAGGATCGTCCGGCTCACCTGTGCCCCCGGCGAACTCCACGGACCAGGCCAAAGACTGTAGAAACAGACACAAAATGAAGATTATTCCGCGTTTCATAGTTCTCTCCTTTTGCATCATAAGTAAAGTAAAGGATTAAGATAATTATGACGCTGACTATATTATAGTCCTATCAAACCGGGGAAAGTTGGCGGACCTTTTTATGTTTTTTTGAGAATTTTGCAAAAAATACGTAGAACTACGTAGAAACAAAAACGACAAAGAGAATCCAAAAAGCCGTTACATCCACCAAACAAGGTGGCACATAGACATAGAATGGAAAAACAGGCGAATGGACCGAACGGATGCAGGTCGCAAGCAAACCGTCCGATAACGATATTATGCGATGTTTATCGAGAGGAATCGGTTTGAAAACGTAAAACGAAGAACAGGCTGAAAAAATAACCCGTATGCATCATTGAAACGTAGGATCATTACAAATAAAAAGATGCAGAAACTAAACCACGGTATTCTTCATCAACGCGATAAACAACCTGATGTTCTCATATAACATGTTTAAAAACACGTTTTTCAGTTTAAAAAAGCAATAAAAGGAGGTGCTAAAATGGTTAAAATAACATCCTGCATGATGATCGTATTCGTTTTTTGTGGGGCCGCGTTCGGTGTTGACTTCGAAATATCCTGGATCTCCGGATCGACCCGGCCGGACTTTAGCCGGACACCGGCCGATCCCACGACAAACGACAGAATCGAATTTGTTATCCCCACGGATGTGTTCCGAAACGAACGGCAGGCTGAGAGTTATCTGGGCGGGACGCCCACGCTGGTCATTGATACCGAACAACGAAGAATTGACCTTAAATTCCAGCCTCCTGTGCCGTCCACGGTCCCTACAACATACGACCCAGTCAGCGGGCTTGAGGGATATTTTGGGCCTCTCGAAGAAGGAACATGGCTCTTCTACGTCCAATTTCAGGGGGTGATCTACATCGATTCTCTTTATGTCAGTGTGTACACCGGAGGTTCTTCCGGGGACAATCTGACCGAGCACTTTACCTCGGACGAGGACGCTTTCGACTTGATGTACGAATCCATTCTGTTCACGCCTACATCGAGCGGAACGTCTTATGATGTTCGGATTCAGGAGATTTCAGAGCTTCCAACCGACCCTTCGGGAGGCACGGACCTGAATCTGGGCGATGACGCCTTCAAGTTTGTCAAATTGACCGGCTCAAATGCGGTATCGATCTACGACACCGATTTCACCGGTTTTTACGTCGGCAGTAACGGCTACATTACCTTTACCGAAGGGGATCAGGATTACTCGGAGAGCCTTCAGGATCATTTTGACACGCCGCGTGTCTCGGCGCTGTTCCGCGATCTCAACCCAACCGCCGGCGGGCAGGTTAGTTTGAAACAGCTCACCAATCGGGTCGTGGTCACCTGGGAGAACGTACCCCAGTACGGATCGAGCAATACCAACACCTTCCAGGTCGAACTGTACTTCGACGGACGTATCCGGCTTTCGTGGGAGCATATCGATGCTCGACGCGGGATCGTCGGATTGTCCGACGGTCTCGGCGTGCCGTCTGATTTCGAGGAGATCGACTTTTCCGAGCTATCCGGGGGAACCACGCCGGCTTCCGACTATTTCGTCGAGCAATTCACGGGAGATTCCGATCCGTTCGACCTGGAATACAAATCCGTAACGTTCAGCCCAAATTCCGGCAGTGCGGCCTATACCGCCAAGGTGAAAGATATTTCGGAATTACCCACGAATCCATCCGGGGGAACGACTCTGGCCTTAGGCGACGATGCGTTCATATTTGTCAAATTAATCGGCTCGAAAACCATGTCGATCTACGGAAGCGACTTCTCCGGCTTTTATGTCGGCAGCAACGGCTACCTCACCTTTACCGAAGGCGACCGGGATTACTCCGAGAGCCTGGTGGATCATTTCGACACGCTGCGTGTATCGAGCTTGTTCCGTGACCTCAACCCCTCCGGCGGCGGACAAATCAGTTGGAAACAATTAACCGACCGGGCGGTCGTGACCTGGGACGACGTGCCCCAATACGGCTCGAACAACTCGAACACCTTCCAGATCGCCTTGTATTTCGATGGAACGATCCAACTGGCCTGGGCCGGTGTCGATGCCCGTCAGGGCATTGTCGGATTGTCCGACGGTTTTGGCGTGCCGTCCGACTTCCAGGAGGTTGATTTCTCCAAACTGTCCGGAGGGACGTCTCCTGATTTGGATTACCCGGTCGAGCAGTTCACATCAGACAATCCGTTCGATCTGGAAAATACGTCGATCACGTTCACCCCGAACGCCAGCGGTTCGGGCTATAGCGGCGAGGTGGAGACGATTTCAGGATTACCGACGAATCCATCCGGCGGAACGAATTTGAGCCTGGGCGACGACGCGTTCGCATTCGTCAAGATAGCCGGCTCGGAAGCGGTGTGGCTCTACGGTAACAGTTTCACCAGTCTCTATGTCGGCAGCAACGGCTACATCACCTTCACCGAAGGCGATCAGGATTATTCCGAGAGCCTTCAGGATCATTTCGACACGATGCGCGTATCGGGTTTGTTCCGCGATCTTAACCCGACCGCCAGCGGCAGCCAGGTCAGTTGGAGACAACTGAGCGACCGTGTAGCCATTACCTGGCAGAACGTCCGCGAGTACGGCTCAAGCAGCTCGAACACGTTCCAGATCGAGCTGTTCTTCGACGGCCGGATTCGTTTGTCCTGGCTTGAGATGGCCGCACAAAGGGGTATTGTCGGCCTCTCGGACGGAGGGGGTGTGCCGTCTGATTTCGAGCAGACGGACCTCTCCGAGCTCTCAGGAACAACACCGCCTCCGATAGATGATTTTCTGACCGAACAATTCGTTTCCAACGCCGATCCGTTTGATCTGGAATATACGTCGGTGACGTTCACTCCCACCGCGGACGGAACGTCCTACACGGGATCGAAGCAAAGCATTACGAGCTTACCGACGAGTCCGACCGGTGGAACGGACCTCGGACTGAGCGACGATATCTGGGTGCGGGTTACTTTAAGCGGCCGTCAAGTTAAAGTATTCAACCAGCAATTCTCGAGTTTCTACGTCGGCAGCAATGGCTATATCACCTTCGCACAGGGCGACACGGATTCTTCCGAGACGCTGGAAGAACACTTCGAGACGATGCGCATCTCAGGCTTATATACCGACCTGACCGCGGCTTATACCGGAAGCGTCACCGGCAAGCAATTGAGCAACCGCGTGGCGATTACGTGGGAAGGCGTCCCGGAATTCAGCCATTCAGGCGAAAATACGTTCCAAATCGAGATGTTTTATGACGGCAGAATCCGGCTGTCATGGCTCTATATTCCGTCTCCAAGTAATATTGTGGGCCTCTCAGACGGCCACGGTTTGCCGGCGGACTTCGTAGAGACAGATTTTTCCGCTCAATATTGACCTTAGACGACGCGTAAGACGCGATGAATGATCAACAAGGGCCGGGTTTTTCTCTTTATCCCGGGCGAAAGATCGGCTTGCCCGCCCGGATAAACAAAAAACCCGGCTCGTCATTTTAATTGTCGTCATACTGAAAAGGCCGATCCTGAGCATAATCGAACGGGCCGGGTTCATATTGTCCTCGCGGGTAGTGACACGCAAAAGAATGAGAGCAATCACAAACTCTGGTGAGGGGACCTTAGGAGAACTGACCTGCGAAACTTGTTTCATAAGGGATGCACCGTGTCCTCCCCTAAATCCTGATTGTTAATTCGAGGGCTGAACCTCTTTTTCCCCGTGCGCACGATGTTGTACGCTAATTCACCCTCATTCCTTGCTTTTTGGACAATTCATGAGTATTGTAAAAACGCTAATACCTTATTACACAGTGGATTGTCTAAGAAGGGTGGCAGCCTCAAGCGAAGCTTGGGGACGGCTTCGAAAATGTAAAAATTAAAGATCAAAACTTAAAATTGTGGAATCCGCCTTTGGCGGATGACTTCCTTAATTTTGCATTTTACATTTTGATTTTTGCATTTGTCTTTGAGGCTGCCACCCGGTTGAAAGCGCTGAACATACATATTTTAAATGTTATGAAGTATCTTTAAATGATGAAAGGCATTTATGAAAACAAAACATCAGTCGCTCGTATTGATAGTGTGTTTGCTCGTCGTACTGCCCAGTATGGCCATGTCAGAGGACAACATCGTTCGGTTTCCCGCCGTTTCCGAATGCCGGGCCATGACGTCCGGTCCCAAAGAGCACCTGTTTGCCAGCTATTTTGGGATCAACTCCTGGGATGCCACCCAGCGATACGCCACGGTGCTGGAAACGGATATCCAGGATCGTCTCCCGACAGAGGACGAGCCGGCTACCCTGGGCCTGGTTGACATGGAAACCCTGGCGTTCATTCCCCTGACGCAAACCCGGGCCTGGAACTTTCAACAGGGGTGTATGGCCCATTGGCTTGGCACGGCCCCGGATCGCCTGATCATCTTCAACGATTTCCGGGACAACAAGTTCGTATCGGTCATCATGGACGTACATACACGACGGGAGATCAAAACGATCCCGCACCCCGTCAGCGCGGTTTCTCCCGACGGAAAAGAGGCGATCAGTATCAACTTTGCACGTTTACGTAAAACCCGAACGGACTATGGATATGGCGGAGAAGGCCAGGATCCGCGTCTCAGCGAGCCTTTTCCCGACGACGACGGTCTTTTCCGGGTCGATCTGGAAACCGGAAAGGCCGATTTAATCGTTTCGATCCGGCAAGTGAAGGATCTCGTCCCGGAAGTCCCGAAGTCGGGAATCGAGTACTTCAACCATACGCTTTTCAGCCGGGACGGAAGTAAGATCTTCTGGCTGGCCCGGGCGACACCGCAACGAAATACGACGTCTCTTACCGTGAACCGCGACGGCACGGACCTCAGACGTTGCTTCCCGGACGGTTGGGGTGGTTCACACTTCGATTGGCTGGACGGCGATAACCTGATGATTACATCCGCCTTCGAGGCGAAGGTGTACGGTCACACCCTGTTTACCGTCGGCCGGCAAAACTACCAACGGTTGGGCAAGGGGCTGCTGGATTATGACGGCCACGGAACATTTTCCCCGGACGGCCGCTGGATGGTCACCGATACCTATCCGAACGGCAAGCTTCTGGAACAGAAACTCTACCTGATGGACATGCGCACCGAGGCCGTCCTGCCCCTGGGGCGTTTCGTCGAGCCGCCGAAATTTACAGGCCATTGGCGCTGCGACCTGCATCCCCGCTGGAGTCCCAGGGGTGACTTAATCGGCTTTAACTCCACCTATACGGGGAGCCGGCAAGTTTACTTCTTTCGATTCACGTTTCCAAAATGATGCCACGCAATCATTAATTGAAGTATATGAAGAGAACCGACAATGAAGTCACTTTTTATTGCAATGGTCATTTTGCCCGCCGCGTTCATGAATCCAGCCGTGGCGTCACAGACCGGGGACCGGGATCGGCCGGGGCAAAGTGTCGTATTCGTAGCCCATCGAGGTGGGATCGTTCCCGGCGCGCCGGAAAACACCATGAGCGCGTTTCGCGAAGCGATCAAGCAGGGTGTCCACGCCATTGAAGTCGATCTGCGCGGCACGAAGGATGGCGCGGTCGTGATTATGCACGACGAGACAGTGGACCGAACCACGAATGGTCGTGGAAACGTCACGGACCTAACGTTGGCCGAACTTAAGCGACTCGATGCCGGTCAGGGCGAGCGCATCCCGACCTACGAGGAGGTCCTGAAAATCGTGGCCGGGACCGGCGTCACGGTGCTTCTCGACATCAAGACGAGCCCGGTCCTTAACAAATCCAACGTGGTGCGGCTCACCGAAAAACACAATGCCGTTCTGAACGTGATCGTTGGCGCCCGCAATCTTGAGGATCTTCGAGCGTTCAAGACGCTCAATCCAAACCTCCGCACGCTCGGGTTTATTCGAAGGATCGAGGATATCGAGCCGTTTGTACAGGCGGGCGTCGATATCATTCGGTTATGGCCCGAGTGGATTCATAAGGACCCCGGCTTAGTCAAGAGAGTCCACCGGCTTGGCAAACCTGTATGGACGACCGCCGGTTCCGCGTCGTGTGAAGAGCTGGAAGCGCTCATACAACTCGGAGTCAACGGGATACTCTCGGATACCCCATCCCTGGTCGATTCGCTGAAGTAAAATAAGGACGTATGAAATGCTCTGCTGGTATTTCACGGGCAGGGCCGAACAGGATTGGTTACGTCCCTATTCATTAGTCACCATTAGTCACCAGAGGACAGTTCGCGGATGCGAAGCTTGCGGAATCGGGCTTTGCTTTGATCGTATCCTTCACCGCCGGGGTGGACTTGAAGACACAGCGTGCCCTCCTGAGGAATCCCCTTGGTCGTGGCGGCCGTGTGCTGAAAATCCGTTACCTGTGTGTTGTTGATCCACACCCTGATCCGGGCCGGTTCTCCCCGGCAGGAGATCTTGAAGTGGTTCCAGGCCCCTTTCTTGAAGTGCTTGATCCCGTCAGGACAGCGATGGACGAAATCCTGGGTCCAGGGGCAATAAATGCCTCCAACGTCGCCGCCGTCCCGATAGTCGATTGTCACCTGATGGCTCTTACCATGAGGTCCGACGCGCAGAAAAATCCCACTGTCGAAAGGCCAATCGACCTGGGTTTCGCACTCGAACTCGAAGTCCTTGAACGTGCGGAACGTCGTCAGGAAGCCCCCCTGGCCGGGCGGGTCC
>JAFGTG010000216.1 GCA_016934255.1 Sedimentisphaerales bacterium | reverse complement strand
TGGCGGAGTGGCTCAGGATGTCCACCTGGGGATCTTCAACTTGATACCTTTCGTCCAACGTCTTTCAACCTCCTAAATTAGCGAATAACGAATAGCGGATAGAAATACACCGAACGCTATCTTCTCGTCCGAGCAAATTAAAAATCAAAATGTAAAATGACACGTAAATGTCATCCTGAGGCGCAGCCGAAGGATCTGGCTACCAAGAGAGAGAGTCTTCGCTTTCCCTAAGGGATGCCTTACGGTACGCTCAGAACGCCTGAAAGACAGGCGTTTTGATATTTAATCTTTGATATTTACATTTTTTTCTCTGCCCGGATTAAACAATTCATCGACTCATCCTGATGCACGAAAACCACTTCATCAAAACCCGCACCACGAAGATCTTCACGATACTCATCGAAGGTGTACGTTCCCCCGGCCTCGGTAGCGACCAGCATATTAACGGCAAATAACGCACCGGCTATCGGACGTGTTCGGGATGCGTCCATAACGACATCGCGTATGATGACTGCGCCGCCCTCAACGAGGGATGTATAAGCTTTGGCGAAGAGCGCACGGTTCTCTTGCCTGGAATTCTGGTGACATACGGCGCCAAGCCACACCAAATCCACTCCATCCGGCATAGCATCCTCATAATAATCACCTCCTACAAGTTCCACCCTGCTATCGAGTCCGGCTTCGGTCATCCGCCGCTCCGCCATCGGTATAACAGGCGGCAGGTCGAACAAGGTCGCCCGGGCCTCGGGCACGGCACGAAGAAGTGCAATCGTCCAGGTACCCGGTCCGGCTCCGACGTCGAGCACATGGCGAAACGTCAAAGGTCTCAATCTGTTTACGACTTCAATGGCAACCGGTTCGGAGACATTTTGCATCGCGCCGATGAAATCGGCCTGGTCGGCGGCAGCGCCGCGGATGCTCGGACCCGTTTCAGCGGGACCTCCATTCTGAACCACCTCAGACAATGCAGACCAACGACGCAGGCAATTGCTCTGATGACGAAGCATCGGCAGGATATTGTCAGGTGATTTTTCACTCAGGAGCTTCGCTACTTCTGAGGGAGCGCTATACTGATTGTTCCGCTTCGTTAGAAGCTCCATCGCGACAAGGGCATCGAGCAAAATCGTCATCGCTCTCGGATCGGCGTCAAGCCCACAGGCTAGCGTTTGAGCCGTCTTGGATTGATCGTGTAAAGGGGTGAAAACATCCAGAACTGCGCCGGCGGTTAACACACAGGCCGGCTGAAACGAACGGGCAACGTCTAAAATTTCCTGGGCGGTCCATTTTTTCGCCATGAACAAATTCCTATTGACTGAGATACTCCAACGAACGCTCGGTCATTCATAGGGTATCAAATCCGCCCGATAAAAACAAGGTTCATCTTCCTCCATATCGTTAATTCAAAGCAACTGTCTTCTATTCTTCCGGCGCGCAAACGGCATCCTGGTTTTCCACTGTTCGATGTTCTTCACAACAAATAACAATACATCCAACCATACTAAAGATGGTTAAGATCAACGCACCGATCAGTAATGCCCTTCTCATGGTTTATTCTCCCTGATCCGGCTTCAGCCGGTACTTAAAAGGTTGATGATATCGTTTAGCAATGACTTCGCGACAGGCTTCCCAGAATCTCAATCTTGTTTTCCCACTGATGAGAATCAACCTCGGTCGGTAAACTCACCTGCGAGCACCACCACTGGTGCAACCATTTTCGGATGTGTCGTAGCGCTTTCATTTAAATATCTCCTGCCATTATGGCCTTGTTTAAAATTCATGTTCTCTACTTAATAAAGGCCACAATCCAGCGCACGGTAACGGAAATAATGAACTCTACCCCGGCTTCTATGGCCGTTTATTGCCGACGAGATAGCCCAAAACCAGCGTCATAGCCGTGCCGATGGGGAAATGCCAGGGCCAGGCGAGCGTGAAGTAGATAGGCTCGCCCTCCGGCGTTCGACCGACAACCCCCAGGGAGACGACCAAAACCAGTGCTATTCCCAGAACAACGTAAACGATCCTCACCGGGTGAACGCGCAGGTGGCGGATGGCCTGGACAAATAGGATCAGGCAGGTGATCGCAACGATCCATTTCGGGATCGTCTGGTGCCAGTTTAGGGCAAAGACGACGAGCATCGACAGCGGCACGCCCCACATCAGGCCCAGGTCGTCGCGATTCGTGGGCAGGAAGGCCAGCAGAAAAACGCCCAGCAATGCACCGTACGTGTAGGCCGCCATGGCCAGCGCGAACTGGATCAGGTCGGCGTACGACTGGGCGATCGTATCACAGGAAATTGCAAACGCCGTCAGCAGAACGCCCCAGATCACCACGATCACCCGCGAGGCCCGGACGTAGTGCCGGTCGGAGGCCTCGGGCTTGAAGTACGGCTTGTAGAGAAGCGAGATAGTCGATTGTGACAGGGCCGCCAGGAGCGAGTCGAGCGTCGAGATCGCGGCGGCGAATATCGCCGCCATCAGCAGTCCCGAAAGGGCCGGCGGCATGACGTTGACGATGTAGATAGCGAAGATCTTCATCGAGTCGTCATTGACGACCACCTGCTCTGGGCCGCTCAGCGGGAAGTGTCGGTAGTAAACGTACACCGCCGCGCCGACGAACAGCAGCAGATACGTCAGCACTTGCGAGAGGCCCGAAAAGATGATCGCCTTGCGGGCGCCGCCCGCGCTGCGGCATGTCAACATGCGCTGAACGTTGAGTTGGTCCGTGCCGTGCGAGGCCAGGGTCAGAACACCGAAGCCGATCAAGCCGCACCAGAGCGTGTACGCTTGCTTCGGATCAATGCTGAGATTGATGACGCGGAGCTTGCCGGCGGCGTGGGCCTCCGAGACGATGGTCGCCAGGCCGCCGTCGATCGTGGTCGCCGCGAACACCAGCGCCGCGATGGCGCCAAATACGAACAGGAGGCACTGAATCGCATCCGTCCAGATAACCGTGGTAATGCCGCCCATGATGGTCCAGCCGATCGAGACGGTACCGATAATGATGATCGAGGTGGCCACGTCCGTGCCCGTGATAACCTGAAGCGCCTTGGCCACGATGTAAACGCGGGCGCCCTGGGCGAGGATGCCGCCGATCATAAACAGGCCGGTGGTGATACCCCGGACGCGCGGGCCGAGCTGGTGGCCCATGTATTCATAGGGCGAATAGATCTCGCGCCGATAGTAGGCGGGAACGAAGAAGTAGCCAATGACGAAACGGGCGGCGATGGTCCCGAAGGCGAGTTGGATGTACGTCATGTCCCCGCCCTGGGAAAAGACGATAGCCGGGGCGATGAGGAAGGTCGCGGCGGACAGTTCGGTGGCGATGATCGAGCCGCAGACGGCGGGCCAGGGCAGCCGCCGACCGCCCAGGAAAAAATCCTTCATCGAGGCTTGCTTGCCCGCCAGAAGTCCTCCGAGAACGGTCGTGAAGATCAGATAGACAACGATGACCAGCCAGTCCCAGACGGTGAAGTTGCCGGCGATCTCATCAAGCGCTTCATCGACACTTTGCGCGGCGCACGGTATTGCAAGCGCCAGCAAAACCACCAGAACGAGAAGCCATCCACGTTTGCCCATCATACCGGCTCCTCAGGCAGGGAAATGGCGGGACGCAGGAATTCGCCGTTCTCTTTGAGAATCGCCAGCGCACGAATCAGATCAACCCGGCGAAAGTGCATGACCAGCGCCGCTTTGACCTTACCCTGTGCGCGGGCGAGTAGTCTCGCGGCGCGTGGGCGGCTCAAACCGGTCATTTCCATAACGATCCGTACGGATCGGTCCCGAAGCTTCTCATTCGTCGCCTTCAGATCGACCATCAGATTGCCATAAACTTTGCCCAACCGAATCATCGTGCCGGTAGTGAGTGTGTTGAGAACGAGTTTTGTCGCCGTCCCGGCTTTCATTCGGGTCGAGCCGGTGACGACTTCCGGGCCGACGACGGGATTGATGATAATCTCAGCGGGGATATGTTGAACAGCCTCGGGCGCGCAGGTGACAAAAATCGTCGCCGCCCCTATTCGCCGGGCCTGCTTCAAAGCCCCATGAACAAACGGCGTCATCCCGCATGCCGCTAAACCGACCACAACGTCTATTGCCCGGACTCGTTTGTTTTCTATGGCTTTAGCTCCATCCTCAGGATAATCTTCGGCCCCCTCGATGGCGCGAACAAGAGCTCGCCGACCGCCGGCAATAATACCCTGTACGAGCGAGGGGGACACACCAAACGTCGGGGGACATTCAGAAGCATCCAACACACCGAGTCGACCGCTGGTACCGGCTCCGACGTAGAAGAGTCGCCCTCCCTGCCGGAATCGCTCGACGATCACATCAATCGCAGCGGCAATTTGCTTTCGCTGCCGGGCCACTGCCATCGAAACACGCGCATCCTCGGTATTGATCAAATCGACGATTTGCTGCGTCGAAAGCTGATCGATATTTTCACTGGCGCGGTTACGCTTCTCGGTCGTCGGTAAGATTTTGCATCTTTTGGTCATGCCGGTACGATCTTTCCCAGAACGACCGACTGCTCTGCGCCGGTAGCTCCGGGAACGTTGCTTGTCAGTCCTTTTATCGTTGCCCAGGCCAAAATGGCAAATGAGACCGCTTCTTTGGC
>JAFGTG010000215.1 GCA_016934255.1 Sedimentisphaerales bacterium | reverse complement strand
GCGTGGAGCAGGTCTTGCCGGTCCAGGCGTCCGTTTTCCAGCACGGTAAACGTCTCCCGGTCCAGGGATTCCGATGGAAAAGCATAGTTGCCCGGGAAACCCTCGATCAAAGCGTCGGTGTAGTAGGACCCTCGTGAAGCGTCTGCAAACCCGAAAGACTGCACCTGTATAGCCCGCCAAGTGCGCCGGCTGAAAGGAATGTCCTTAACGACTTGCGCGACGGCCCGGATGTAGCGATAGAAATGCTCGTCGTCCAACCAGTTCCAATCCCACGCCATGCCGGTCCCGGCGCTGCCGGCCAGCAAAGGACTCCACAACCCATTATGAACCATGACCCGTTCGGGATCGTGCGGCGCGTAGCCGGTCGAACCCATGTTATGCCCGATCCCGTACTCCGTGAGCATGTAAGGTTTGCCGAACCGCTCGATCAGACGCTTCGTCCAAACCTCGCTGATCTGCGCGATGTCCTTGACGGCGTAGATATTGGTTGAGACCAGCTCCATCTCCGGCAGACTATCGATCTCGACAAAGCTATTCAAGTGTCCGAAATTCGTATGGATGACGTGCTTTACCGGATCCACCGAGCGAAGATAGCGTGCCATCCGCTGGTGCCATCGTGCGGCAACCTTTGCGTTGAATCCTCCCGCGGCGCTGACCTCATTCCAGAGGTCCCACGAGAAGACGCTGGTCGAGGCGCCCCAACGGGCGACGGTATAGCGCTGCAGGTGCTCGAAGACGCGCTGGGCTCGTTCGTCGGTGAAATATTCGCCGGGTTCGTTCAGGAAACCGCCGTTCTTGACGTTGTAAACATTCCGGTCCCAGCCTCCGTTGCTGATACGGAAGTTCGTCTGGTTGGTCAGCGTCAGCATGTGGTATATGCCGAGCTGTTGGCCCAACTCCAGCACCTGATCCACACACCAACAGTATTCCAGGTTCAGTTTACCCACGCCCTTGTCCGGACGCCCCGTAGCGACGAGGCGCTCGGCGATGTTGAAGTTGCCGTGCGTTAAGAACAGGCGATTGAAGTTGCCCCCCGCGGCGGCAAAGCGGTTATAAACCCGCTCATACACGAAGACGCTGCCGAGCGCTTTGTCCATTGCCACCGCGCAGAACGGCGTGCCATCGTCGAATTCAAAATAGAGCGGATTGGTCCTGGAGATGCGCAGATAACCATGGCCGGCGGTCGCTGAGGTACACACAAAAACGGGAGCTTCTGTTGTAATCTCTCGTTCACGGTTCTTCGCCTTCAAGACGCACGTGTACTTCCCCGCCTGCGCAGGTGCGAATCGGACTTTCCAACAAGGCTCACCCACAGGCCGATAGGATTCGCGTCCGCCCGAAACGCTCCGTTCGTATTCCTGGTAGAAGAAACCCGGGACCGTCGTTTGCCCTCCGTCCGGCACGGTGAAGACCGCATCGACGCGAACTTCGTCGGGATCGAACGGATTTTGCCATTGGCCGTCCATCCGGAACGTGAGCTCCACGATCTCATAACGTGCAACGTGAGGACTGCTGACGGACAGATTCGAAATCGCCAGTGTCCCCGATGAAGCCAGAGGGACAATGTCGTTGGCCGCCACAGACGGCCTGAGAGCGCACGCTAAAACCATTGCGGCAAGACGACTGATAATTTCTCGACGGCGGCTCATTTTCTCGTCTCCTTAAATATCAACACGGAATCTTCCGGATCGGCCATTCAGAGCAAAATTCTAAGGAAATTTCGGATCAACTTCAACAAGTCATCATAAATTCAATCCGGTATATTTTGTCTGACCGTATGATTGAGCAGACCTGTCGAGACATCGGCGACACCTTCCGCAGACGAAAGATCACCCCGCCCTGCCGGAGATTGCACGCGACGCCGCACGAGACGCCCAAAGTCGATTTGATGGTACGACACCCTGAGGCTCTGACTCACCTAAGCTCTAACGTTAGTGCCCCCCTCGTATTATAGGTATGGCGTCCTCAATCCAGGGGATTCCGGAAGGCTGTGAGCGATCAACTTACAGCGTTTGCTCATTCCATGTATATATTATGATAATACTCTCACAGTGCTCTCCGGCTTTCAGGCGCTTGACGAGATCTCCGGTAATATCATGCCTATTTCTGGAGTTGATTGTTTGTCGCGGGATTCATTTGTCTTGGAGTCGGGACAAGTCCTCATGCAAAGTCGGGAACATCGTTCTTACTCCGCCGCCGAAGCTTCCTGCAAGGTAATAAGGAATGAGGATGATGTTCCGGTCGCCCTTGATTTTGTACACAGGGACTTTGCCGAGGAGCGGTTGCAGGTGCTTGTAGCTGCGCAGAGACCGGCTGTCGGCCGGCTCGATCCACTGGCTCGCATCCTCCGTCTCGTTCTTCACCGCCAACACGACCTGCGGCTGGTCCGTCTGAATAGCGACGTCCTGGGCGAGAACGATCGGGCCCCGCATGAACGACATCCAGCGTGTCCCTTCCCTGCTCCCATGAAAATGCACACTCAATAGAAATTCGAACGTGATCCGAACCGTATCGCCCGGCTTCCAGAGGCGTGCAAGCCGATAGTATCCCGACGGCCGGCGTTCGAGGTTCTGGCGTTCGCCATCGACCTCGATCTGCATGGATTTGACACCGATTGGAAGATTCAAATCCAGAGTCAGCCGGGTCGGTTGGGCAAGATCGGCCCGAAGTGTCACTTCCTCCTCGAACGGGTAATTCCCTTCCACAATCAATTCCCCCTCCCTGCCGGTCAACTCCGCCAATGGCACGGTTCTCGATAGATAGCTGTTCACGATCAGTATGCGGCCGGACGTCCCGCTTAGGTGTTGCGCGATCATCTCCAGGGCGCGAGGACCGCTGGAGGCGCAGCAGGTGACCTCGTCTTTGTAGCCGCGTTGCGGCTGGTTCGGCATCGTAAAATACGCCCAATCATTGCCGTTGGGCGATTGAGCACCGATCAGATGGTTGAAAATCGCCCGTTCGGCTTCGGCGGCAAACCGGGCCTCGCCCGTGATTCTCCAAAGCAACAGTGAAAGCTGAATCCAGGTGGTCGTCGAGCACGTCTCCACGCAGTTCGTCGGATGGTAGAAGTATGACGGCGTAAAACACTCATGGTTCCTCACGTCGTTGGATTTGAAGCTCCACGGCCCGCCGGTCTCGTACAGATGCCTTTCACGAATCGCGTCCCAGCCGGCAAGAACGGGATCGAGATACTCGTGCTCGCCCGTGTGACGGTACAGCTCGGCGTAGCCGAGAAACGTCGCCATGAGCTGGTAGGCCTTGCCGTCTCCGGGGATCGACACATCGGCGCTGTCACGCATTACGGCACTTAAGCGCAGTCGGGGATTCCGCTCGATACAATCCACAATGTTCTCGGCAAATCGCAGGAAACGCTCCTCGCCCGTTCGCTCGTACAGCATCACCATCGATTCGAGCAGAACGACGGTCGAGAGTCCGTTTCGCGTGCCGACGGAGGTAATGTCTCTTTTTCCGGGACCGAAAGAGGCCATGAGTAAATCGCCCATCCGCACACAGCACGCGACCGCCCGGTGATCATGAAACAAACGATCGTAAACGAGCAGACCGTAAATCAGGTAACGGTGCGTCCACACATCCCACGACCCCTTCGCCAACGTGTCATCCGGATTGTAAAATCTCCTTTGGGGCGCGTACGTTCCGAGATAGCCCTCGGTGTCCTGGGCGTCGATCAGTTGGTCCACTGTCTCGCGCAGGAGCACTTTGATGCGTTCATCGCCCGTAGCCTGGTAAGCTAACGTGGCCGCGTGGAGCCATTTACCGACGTGCTCGCCCTGCCAGGGGTGCTTGCCCGGCGGCGATTTGAAACCATCGAGCAGGAAGGGATCGCGCCCGACGCGCCAGAGTCGATGCTCTCGCCACAGATCGAGGCGTTCGCCGAGAAGCCCTTCGACCGGTCCGGCGGCGAGCGGCCGGACCGCATCGACTACTATGGGTGCGACGCCTCTGTACTCGGCCGCCGAAACGCCGACGCTACCGACGAATATTAACACCCATAAACACCTGTTCTTAATTGCATGGCTCATCTTGTTTCCTTCTTTATAATTTATATAAAGTCAATAATAAGTATCGTCCCTGTTCACCTATTAATTTTACGAATTGTACTCCATTAAGATTTCAACATGCCCTGTGTGTTCATCGACTCTTTCTTCGACGGTTACAAACCCGCTTTTACTATAAAACTGAATACTCCCGGGATTCTCCCGGTACACGGTAAGGACTAATCTATTTCTTAAGGATTTTGCTTTATCCATTAATTGCCGTCCAATACCGTTCCCCTGAACCTCCGGAGAGACGAACATAGCCGCCAAAGTCTCACCATGAAGCGAGAAAAACCCCTTAATCTTCTCATCGTCTATGAATACATACGTTTCGGAAGCGGGAATATAGTTTTTTCGCATGTCATCGACCTTAGACGCCCAAAACTCCCGACCCACAAAACGATGGGCCTCAATCGAGGCCCTTAACCAAATATCCAAGACCTCATTCATATCCGATGATTTAAAAGCACGTATCATGTTCGTCCTAATATCCCGTCACGCGAAAAACACACATCTCATTCTCTGTTGGGATTTTCCCGGGGACACCTTGCGTCTTTAGAAGTTTTTGAACGGGCCGCGCGGCTCGGCCTCGGCCATTTCCTTCATCCACGCGGCAAAACGGGATTTGAGCGATTCGAGCACGTCCGGCTTTTCTTTCGAGAGATCGTGCTTTTCGCCGATATCATTCGAAAGGTCGAAGAGTCCCGAACCGCGGGCCGAATCGACCCATTTGAAATTCCCGACGCGAGCGGCCTTGTCACCCCTTCGCTTCCAGAACATCTCCTTGCGACGCGATGTCTCCTTGCCCCTGAGAACACCGGTCATATCGAAACCGTCCAGCATGACGCTACGCGGCGGTCGGGCGCCCGCGGCGCGGCAAAGCATGGGATAGATCTCCATCGAGGTTAAGAATTCCTCACAGACCGATCCTTCGGGAACGACGCCGGGCCAGCGCACAATGCACGGCACGCGGATGCCTCCCTCGAACATGTGACCTTTGCCGCCGCGCAGCGGTGTGTTGTCCGATCCGCCACCGCCGCCATTGTCGGAGAAAAAGATCACGATCGTATTATCCTCCAGGCCATTCCGGCTCAACGTCTCGAGAATCTCTCCCATGGCCTCATCCATATATGTCACTGCCGCCATATATCGGAGCCGCCGGGCCTGGCGAGTATCGGAATTGTTCGGATCGTAGGCCCCGTAGTGCTTGCGGATGTACTCCAGCGGCGCCTGGACGCCGGGACGGGGGCGGTCAAGGTTGGACGCGCCGTGCGGGGCGTTGAAGGGGACATAGCAAAAGAACGGTCGGTCCTTATTCTTCTCGATAAAACGCACAGCCTCCCGCCGGAATAAATCCGTTGCGTAGGTACCCTTGTCTTCCGTGGTCGGCTCGTTGTTTCGATACATCGAGGGGATGCCGTAGCGCTCGTGCGTCCAGTAGTCGATGCCGGTATTGACGTACCCGTAGAATTCGTCGAAGCCTCGCTGAAGAGGGAGAAAGCGGTGCAACATCCCCAGGTCCCATTTGCCGAAGATACCGCTGGTATAACCGGCCGATTTGAGAACGCGCGGAATAAGCACCTCGCGGGTATCCATGCCGCCGACCCTCTCCCAGGAGACCTCATATTCTTCCGGGGTGTAAAGATGGTCCTGATCGACTTTGTCGTTGCGGAACATATCGTATGTGCCATTCCGCTGGGGATAACGACCCGTGAGCAAGCTGCCTCGCGACGGCGTGCAGGCCGGCCAGGTCACGTAGAAACTCGTCAAGCGAGCGCCGTCGGCAGCAAGCTGATCGAGATGAGGCGTTTTGACTTCGGTGCTGCCATAGCAGCCCAAATCGTTATAGCCCTGATCGTCGGAGACAATCAGGACAATATTCGGCGGGCGCTTGCTCGGAGGCCGTTCGGAAGCTCTCAGATATCCCGGCATAGCCAACGCCATCATTCCCAAACCCATCGCTTTTAAATACTCACGTCGATTCATCATAGTGACTCTCCTTTGAGAATAAATTCTGTTGTAAGAAGCCAGGACTAATGCTGTCACCCCTGCGAAAGCAGGGGTCCAGATCCTACGCACTGGATTCCCGCCTTCGCGGGAATGACAGACACTACTTACACAATCGTGCCTCAGTAATCTATGGATCGTTTATTTTGTGTTCAGGCGGTATTCATACATCTCGTATCCGACCTCACGACAAGCCCGGACGATCTCGGGATAGGGTTTGTCGCAGATATCGATAAAGCCAATTTGATAATTCTCGCCATCACCCCGCCCGGTTGTCGCCTGGTCTTTGTACTGGAACCAATGCGTGCCGACGATATACGGATTTCGAAGGGCGCCCTGAACGTAACTTCGGTATTTGTCGGCGCGATCTTCCTGGTTGGCCGTTCTTCTCAGTCCCGTATGAAACATCCCGCGATCCAGCGCGCCGAAGTGAAACTCACCGACGATGATCGGCATGTCGATCCCATCGGGAAGGCGAAGCTCTTCAACGCTATACTTGTACTGGTTATAGCAAACGACGTCGCAGAACTTCGCCGCCGCCCGCGCCGCGCGGTCGTTCACCCAAGCGAACCGACATCCCATATAAAGCTGGTTCGGAGCGACTTTTTTAAACTCCTCGCGGATGGTTTTAAAATAGGTCTCGGCCGTCTTCGTATAGAAAGCCGTCAGATCGTCCCACGCCTTCTTCCTTAGTGTCGAGGGCGTCTCGCCCTTGTTTTCCAAAAGAGCGTCCCACGAAACATACATCGTTCCCCATATGTCATTGAGCTTGCTAATGTCACTGTATTTAGCTTTCAAGTCCGTGATGAAAACTTTCTTAGCCGGTTGGTCAGCCGGACTTTTCAGAGCCGCCAACGCCAGTGAAACCTCGTCGCCCCAGGCTAATTCATTATGAACGAAAAAGCCGAGACACCACGGATCGTTGGCGCCTCGATCCACATATCCCGCCATCGACTTCCGCATATTCTCGCGAAAGCTCGGATCGAACACATCGTAAAATTTTCCCCAATAGCCGGAGCTGCCTTCCAGCGTGCGGGCCGAAAAGGAAATGGTCCCGACATAGGGTGTCTTTCGCATCAGGTAAATACTCTGCTGCGACCAGTTAGCGATGGTATTCATCCCCCAGCTTCGCAGCCGCTGATGCGTCATGTCGGCGAATTGATCGCGCCAAGCCTCGCCGTATTTCCGGAGAAAATTAGCCCGGCTGAAATCGTACGTACGATACGGCGAATGGTCTTTGTAATAGCCGTGCGGCGCCCAGGAGCCGGTCCCGTAAAACTCGGCGAAAGGCGAGCCTTCTTCCGGCAGCCATTTCCAGTAATGCTCGCGATCGCTAATGGGCGTGTCGTTGTTCTCGCGAACGCAATCGACACCGTGCGACCAGAACAACCGCCCGTCCGGATCGACCAGCCACCACTTGTCCTCGTATTTCTGAACCCGGAAAAAACCGGTCGCTTCGAGCTTCGGCCCGGCGGTCCAGCCGCCGTATTGATTGCGCTCCGACGGGCCGGGGTGGGCGGCAAGATCCTTTTGCTCTTGCTTGCCATGAGCGATGAGTTCTTCCAGAGAATGCGTCTTTCCCGGCCAATCTCTATGAATATATTGACCGAATTCGTCGATGAAGGGAAGGAACGTTTTCGTATCGACAAGTTCGATTTGTCCCCCAGCCGAAATGTCTCCGATCTCGAACGCATAACCGATAGAGGGTTTATTTATAAATAAAAGGATTTGCGTGATATTCGACGGATCCACTTTGCCCGAATGGGTCGGAAATCCTCGCATACCGATCAACTCTAAAGGTTTGGATAATACCCAGGGACTTGGATAAATCCGTACAGTCAATATTCCATCTTTCCCGGCATCTAATGTAATACGGTCCGACACACAATTTTTCGAGCCGTCCGCGCCGGGATTATCCACCCGGCAGTTGACCGTAACCGACGTGTCCCCGACGTTCTTAACCGGGATCGAAACATATTCGTACTTCGACAGGTCCCATTTCCCTTCCGGCGCCTTGAGGGTAATGCCCGGCCACGGTTTCTCATGTCCCGTCTCAATCCGCAACATCTCTTCGGACCGCACCACTTTCGCATCGCTTGTTATGACGGAGCCGACGTCGAAGTTTTCGCCAAAACGGACAAGAGTCCATACCGGCTCGGCTGCGTAGAGATTGGACATCACTATCATCAATATCAAAAAACACTTTTTAGTCATCACTTCACCTTTCTGCTAAGAGTACATGATATGCAAATTCTTTAATCCGTGTTTGAAATTTTACGAATTGCCCTTCGTTTTCAAATTCGACATTCCGAATCGTCCCACCTTCAACATCCACTGCTACAACAGAGTTCACTTTGACGTTTCCAACCAATATCCGGATCGTAAACGATTCGGAATCGGGCAATGGTATGACGACGAGTTTATCTTTTTTTCGTTCGTAACGAAATGCGCCGTTTGTCGTAGCATGACCGAAGTCGATCAACTTAGCCCCGTTTAGGTCACGGGCGTTGAAGTAGCCGGCGGATGAGGTGCACGATTGTTCGACGATGACATTGTCGATTGTATCGATGCTCGATTCGATGGGGCCGTTCTTTGCGAAGTATCCGTATTGAGGCAGCCGCTTGCCCGCGATCATCCAATCCTTGTCGCCGCGATTGACGATCACTCGGGCGCCGGACTTCCACGTGATGATCTGCCGGTGGATATCGCCGGCGACAAATTCCACTTTGTCGATCTGATCGAGAGCGATGCTCCGAACGAAATCCTGCGCCAGCCAATATTTCCGCACAGCGCCGCGGCCAAACGCCCCCCGGTCGATCATCAGCGCGTGCCCTTCCAAAATCTCGGCGCTGATGTAATCGTCACTCTCGATGCCGTGCTCGCTCCGTTCGCGCCCGCCCTGGTAGCGGCTGGAATAGCCGACGCCGTGCAAGCTGAATTTATCGTGCAAAACGGCGTCGAACCACGGCACGCGCTCCCATTCCTTGCAAATAACCTTGTTACAAAATCGTTCGCTAACCGGAGTCATCTGCAAATGCTGGCAATCGGCCCCATCGAGATATCCGATAAGTTGATCGTGCCCAGCCTCCGACGTCATCGGGGCGTTATCGCCGAGATAGTCTCGTATCCACGCGAAGACCTCGCCCCAGCACTTGCGGGTTTCGAGCATCGGATGATAGTGGCCGGTCTTGTCGTAAAAATCAAAACACGTTAACGATGTGAAAACATCGATAAAGTAATGCGTCGGCTTCAAGTTTGGTTTGATGAGCCTGAGATTCCGCTGCACGAACGGCATGATCTTGTCCGGCCGCCAGCGATAGCTCTGCGCGTCCCTGCCGCGGTTGATCCAGGCCTTGATCGGCTCGCCCCGCTCGGTGAAACAGATACAATCGTAACTGTAATCCGCCGCATCCGGATAAAAGTCGATGTAGTTGTCATGCAAACCCCAGGGAATGTCATGCTCGCGACAAACCTCACCGATTTTCTGCATATCCTCGACGGTCCCAAGCTGCGGCTGAGGCGGATAGATATCGGGCAAACGATAATCATAGCCCCATCGTTGCCAGACGTGCAGGGTGAGCAGCGAATCCGTCAGCCCGTAGGCGATCATGCGTTTCATCGTTTCGGCGATATCCGCATAACGCCCTCCCCAGATATCGAAGACAAACCGACCCGCTTTGTTCTTCAAGCCAGCCGATGGTTTCTTGTCGTAGAGCGGTCGATACTTCCGGGCACAATCGAACGCCCCATCGACACTCGGCACCAACGTCAACGTCGCATCCAGATGTGTATGAAGCGTATAAAGCTTCTGTTCGGGATTGACTTCCAGATAGTCCGGCGGATGATCGCTGGCCATCAGAAGCGATAGCCCTCCATCGAAATCGAATCCGACGTGACTGGTCGATAGATTATGCCCGCCGAAATTCGCCCTGAACGCCTCCGGCTCCACTATACAATACCCGTGCCCGTAATAAACACGAGGGGCTTTGCGGTTCGCCGGTCCTAACGCAACATCAGTAATCCGTTTCGGGCATTGGACTTTCAACCGCAGGCCGCCGTTATCTTTCCACAACTTTGCTATGAGATCGAATTCATCACTATCAAGTGTAAGATGATGTTTTACGATGAAGCTTCCCGACGACTTATCTTTCTCAGCGGTGACGTTCCGCACGACAACTTGCGACGGTCCCCAGCCGATTTTGTGGTTGAGGACGGAAATCGGCAAACCATCGAAAACCACATATCGATCGCCGTGACCGAATGCGATAGCCGAATCGGCCAATCCACTTCGCCCCAGGACAACACCAACCGTGAAATCATCCTCAAGCTCGAAAACAACTTCGTCTTCACCGGACGCTTTGTGTGAAGCCATGATTTTCATCGCGCGCTCACGAAGCGCCCGACGCTCGGTTTCCGTCGGCTCCGGCGGCACGATCCCCGCGACAACGACCGGCTCGCCCCAAAAGGACGAATCACAAACGGTATTGCGTTTCGGCCCCGGATGGCTTTCCAATCGCAACAGGATCCGTTGACCGGCGAACTTACTTAGATCCGCTTCGCCCTCCACCCATTGCTTGCTGTCCGTATGCCGCTCGAAAAGTTTCTCGTCGCCGGCCCACACGCGAAACGTCACGCCGTCGCTGGCGGGTTCGGTGGCACTATGGTCGCGGATGGCATTGGCGAACATCAGCTTGATCGGTTTCAACTTTGGAAGCTGGAGCAGGTACTCGGCGAAAATGGTCCCCCCGCCCGGCTTCCACGGCGGGTGCATCATAATCGCATCCTTTGTCGCGCCTCGCGAAACGCGACCATAGGTCATATTCGCCGAAGATTGGGCCGACGAACCTTGCCAGCCGATGGGCATATAGACCAAAGGCTTATCGTAATAGCCCCATGCGATGCGCTGCGTTCGTAAATGCCAGAGCGGCAACGTCCCATTAGACGGAACGATATGAACCGGCATATCGAGCGGAACATCGTATGAGCGAATCGTCTTTACAAAATTCGAGGCGAATATCTGGACGGCGTGCGCCGTCACGTCACGCCCTTGATTCGGGAAATGGGCATAGATATGAACCGGATACAACGCCGAACATGCCCCTTCCCGCGCGGCGATCTGGAACGTCGCCTTCGCTTCCTTGCCCGGCGCGACGGTGACGTTTGTCTCCGTATTCCCAACCGCAATCCATTCGTCCACAAGATCGGCCACCCGCAAGCGAACGGTTAGCGCAGATTGGCCTTTATTACCGACCGTGACTTCCACTTCCCTCGGCGTATCGATCTGCGTCACATCCGCA
This sequence comes from Sedimentisphaerales bacterium, assembly GCA_016934255.1. Lineage (GTDB taxonomy): Bacteria > Planctomycetota > Phycisphaerae > Sedimentisphaerales > Anaerobacaceae > JAFGTG01. The sequence goes on along the minus strand of JAFGTG010000215.1, from coordinate 15,919 downwards.
ATGCCACCGATTTTCAGCTCCAGCGGCCCTTCGGAAACGATATGCCCGTTGAACGCAAAGGCCCCGCCGGCAATCCAAAACAGGAAAAAGAAAAATCCGAGATAATGGGTCTTAGACATAAACATCTCTCCTATCGCGTCAGAAGATACCACATGGTTCCGTACTCGGGCGAAAGTTTTATGACGCCGTTACTAACCGGCACGTCACGTCTCGGCGTTCCGTCCGGGCCGAGGGCCTTGCATTTCCATTGCCCCGGCGGCAACGTCATCGTCCCCGTGACGGCCTCGATCTGTACGGGTGCTTCGCCCCAGTTGCGCCCGACCGTCTGACGATTCCTGGAAAATTTCATGCCGGTATTCTCACACCGCCCACACACGGTAATCAGAATTTTTTCGGTATCCGAAACGGACTTACCATCAAGCGAGGTGATGGTCATGACCGCATAGGATGGATTATCGATACGAATATCATCCGTAATCCGGGCCAATCGGCTTGTATGCCCCACAAGAACTCCGGCGTCGCCGCGAGCAACGTATAATCCCTTGCCATTCTCAACGGACCACTCCAGCTTGTCCTCTCGCCCCGGCTGTGTTTCTTTGCCTTCTCTTGACTTCCCGAACGTCAGGCTTACAGCGGTATCGAGCATATCCCGCCAGCGTATATCCGCTTCATTTTCGAGCATCGTGGCCATATTCCTGTCATATTTGCGATGCAGCCGCTCCAACGACGCCGGAAGCTCTTCAGATGACTCACATAATCCGAAAGACTCAAATCGATCCAAGTGCTCGATGCCGTTATCACGGAAGATAGCCGCCCCGGCGCGCATGAAGCCCCATTTGGCGGGATTGGTATCGATGTCGAAATAGCTGCTCATATTCTCCCGGTACCAGTCGTCCGTGCCGTGGCTGTAGGTATAGAACCAGATGCCGTCCCAGTCCTGGGCGGCGGCGAAAGACGCCATCATGGGAACGCACGCGGCTTGCGAATCGAGCGGCGCGGGGTGATTGTATTCGGTCACGGTGAAGGGCTTTCCGGCTAAGCGCTCGGCCGCTATGCGAAACAGCGTCGCCTCGGCGGGGTAATCGGTCATGGGCTTTTGATTAACGAGCCAGTTACCGCTATCCCAGGGCCGGCCGGGAAAGCGCGGATGTTGCCAGTAGGCGTGGGAATCGATGAAGTCCATATCGCTTTGAGCGTACAAGCCCAGCGGCCCGAAGACAATGGTGCCGGTGACCAGCGCCTTGCAGCCCAGATCGTGTTTGATGAAGGTCCGCATCCCATCGAAATACTGTTTTTCCGTCTCGGCTAGAAAACACATGCGGTCCGCCACACGTTGAGGGCTTTCATTATCCGCGTACAATCTCACACTGCCAGCCGCCATAGACTCATTCTCGCCCAATCCCAGCCTGCCGCCGGGTCGAAATTCCACATTCGCCAAACAGATCGGGACGTCACTTCCCCCGAAAGCAAAGCTCACCCGTGCGTTGTCATCATCGGCGCGGGCCACGAAACCGAAACGAAACGATTGCCACTTCGTTGTTAACTCAGCCTGCCGGGATAAGCCAAGATTGCTCCACGGATCGTGCGCCTGGGATACGCTGCAACTGATGCGTCTCGACTGTTCCGCGGCCGCATCGAAAATCACAGAATAATACTGTCCTTCCTTAACGGGAAATCCGCCCTGGGTCAACTGGAGATGCCATTCGGTGTCATCCGATTTGACGATTTTGATCTGCAATGCATCTTTAGATTGATAATCGCAGCGAGACGTTGACGCTTTGCATCCCGAATGTTGCTCCAGGTTCCATTGGCTCGGAATGTTTGCGTTTCGGGACGTCTCGCGGAAGGCGCCGTTGGTCAGGAGATTGCGACCGAGCGGCTCGGCCCCTTCGGCCCAGGCGGCGCGGAGTTTTTCATTCGAGCCGTATTTCTTGTGAAGCCAGACATTGAACTGTTTTTGAAGGATATCCGCATAGTACGGTGGAAGCGTGCGAAGGGTTTCCTCGCTGCTCCACATGAAGAAGCTGTTCTCGTTGGTAATCTCGACAATCGCCACGGCCGGATCGTCTGCATAGCGAACCTTGCGGTAAGGGTTGACGTGCGTCAACAATTCCCGGGCGAATTGCTTTTGAGCATCAATTAAAGCGGGCGTAAAAATATTTGTGATCTTATCGTACTGTCGATTCGTCTTCGGCAAATTCAGATATTCGCTATGCGCCCGTCCGACGTGGAGATTCATATCGACATAAATCCCCCGCCGGGCCAATTGGTCGATGAAAAAGTCCAATCGGTCGAGCGCTTCCGGCTCGATGGTCTTGCCGTCCCGGGCGTTCCACAATCCACGAGGCCAGCGCGACGTATCCATATGGTGACATCGAACGGTGTTCACCCCGGCCGCCGCCAACCGAGCGGCGACATACGGCGCATCTTCTTTTTTGGGAAAATTCGCCCCGAACGAAAGGTTCACACCCCACAGGCGCACCCGCTGATCGCCTCGTGCAAAGTGGGCGGAGCGTACGGCAAGGCGTTCGGAATCGGGATCGATGGATTCGCCGGGAGCCGCTGCGATGAGCGAATCGGGATTCGGCCTGCCGGCAATGACGAACGGGACAAAATCGTCCGCCACCGCGCCGCTGCAGATCACAACGCTCAAGATAATGATGCTTTTGTGGAATTTACGAAGGTTCATATCGGCCTCCTGTTTCTGTCAACATGTCGTTTCATGTATAAGACTGTCATTGGAAATGATATAATCTGCATCCGCTTCAATCAACGTAAAAACATGTTACGTTGACAGATAGCACTTGCATACCCTCCCGGCTCGGCGTATGATGACCTCACGAAACATAAACCATACACAGAGAAACGGAGTACTTCATGGCACATATATTCATCAATCAAATCGAACCGGGAATCACCATCGACGATATTTACATCGTCAAGGAGCCTATCCTGCGAAGCACCACACGCGGCGATCTTTATATTGCGATGTACTTAGCGGACCGCACGGGCCAACTGAACGGGCGGATGTGGCAAGCGACGGAGACGGTCTATCGGGCGCTGCCGAAGCCCGGCTTCGTCCATATCAAGGGCCGAAGCGAACTCTATCAGAACAACCTGCAAATTATCATCAATACTATCAACGTGATCGACGCGTCCAAGGTGAACATCGATGATTTTCTCTCGCGAACCAAGAAAGATCAAAAGAAGATGTTCGAGGAGGTCTGGAAAACCATCGCCCAAATCCAACATCCGCAATTGAGAGCCCTGACCCAGGCCTTCCTCGACGACACCGAATTGATGAAAAAATTCTGCAATGCCCCGGCGGCGATGAAACTCCACCACGATTGTATCGGCGGCCTGCTCGAACACACGCACAATATGCTGCGTGTTGCCGTAGCAATCCTGCCGCTTTATCCGGACGTGCAGGGCGACCTGGTGTTAGCGGGGATTCTCCTCCACGATATCGGCAAGACCGAGGAGCTGGCTTATGATATGGCCTTTTCTTATACGGATTCGGGCCAGTTGATCGGGCACATTAACAAAACGCTTCTGATGCTCCACCAGAAAGCCGACGCCTTGCGGGCTGAAGGGACATCCATTGATCCGGAGGTCCTCGACGCGCTCGGGCACATTATCCTCTCACATCACGGGTCCTACGAGTTCGGCTCGCCCAAACTCCCCGCCACGCCGGAAGCGTTCATGGTCTATTACATCGACGACCTGGACGCCAAGATCAACCAGGTCACGTCGGCCATCGACAAGGAGCAAACCGACTCGAACTGGACCGCCTGGCAAAACGCCCTCCAAACCCGACTTTATCGAAAACGCCTTGAATATGAGTAACCGTTACGGAACGTTCTTACCGAAGCAGAACAGATGCTTGAAGCCGCGAAGGACAACCTGGCCGTCGCTGATCGCGGGCGAGGCATAGCAGGATTCTCCTAACTCAACCTTTGCGACGCGTTCGAATGCCACGCCCGGCTTAATGACGTTCACCTGGCCGTCATCGTTTATCATAAAAACAAGCCCCTCGATCAGAACGGGCGAGGCGTGATGTCGTCCGAGCTTCTCTTGCCAGTGGACTTTGCCGGTGGCGGCTTCGTAACAGAATCCAACGCCAGAATGATTGACCGTGAGAAGAAAATCGTCCGCGACGATCATCGAGGGCACATAGGGTGCTCCCGCCGCGTCGCGCCAGGCAATGTGTGTCTCTGTGATATTGCCCCTTCCATCGGGCCGGATTGCAAAAATCTCTCTCCGAGGCCAACTGCTGCTGATGAAAACCAATCCGACCTTCTCGCTGTAAACGGGCGTCGCGACGAATTCCTCCGAGGGACCGTCCACCTTCCAGATAAGTTCGCCGGAGTCGGGATCGAAACTGGAGACGCACCGGTCGCCGCACTGAATCATTTGCATCCGACCGGCCATTTCGCGAATCAGCGGCGCACTGTAGCTGATGCCCTTATTCGTCCGGTCGAGCCGCCAATGGGTCTTGCCGTCCTCGCGTGCGAGGGCAATCAGAAACGATTTGCCTTTACTATCGCCATCGAGAATGACCTTGTCTTTATAGAGTACGGGTTCATTGCTGAATCCCCATCCACCGTCATGCGTACCCGGCCGGACCAGCCAGAGTTGCCTTCCGGTATCAAAATCATGCGCGGCGATAACAATATCGTCGCCGACACGAAAAGTTACATAAATCCGCTCCCCATCGGTGGCCGGCGTGCCCGAAGCATAACTGTTTTCCTTGTGGAGCTTCTCCAGCGGCCCCGTCACGACGGTTTGTTGCCAGAGAATCTGTCCGCTAGGACGGTCCAGACAGAGCAGCACGCGCTCCTTCGTCTCGGCAAAAGCCGTGACGGTAAAAATACGGTCGCCCCAAACGATGGGAGAGGCGTGTCCTTTGCCCGGAAGCTCCGTCTTCCAAAGCGCGACCGCCGGGTCCCATAGACCGGGGACATTTTTCTCTATACAGGTCCCGTCGCCTCGCGGGCCGCGCCAGCAGGGCCAGTTTTCGGCGCGGGTTGTTTTCGTAAAACAAACGAAAAATCCGACGACCAGGATGATAAAAACTTGATCCCGTCTCATGATGTTTAAGAGTCCCCCAGGGCAGAACACCTGATCGGCCGTAGATGAGACTACAGCAGATCAGGTGATGTAAACCTGCTTGACAAAAGCAATTATGGTCTTTTTCGAGATTAGACCATATCTTTAAGATTTTTCAGCGGGCGAATCTTCACGACATTCCGCGCCGGTTTGGCTTTGAACATCGTTTCTTCGCCAGTGAAGGGATTGATCCCCTTGCGGGCCTTGGTAGCCGGCTTTCGAATGACCATCAGTTTCATCAAGCCCGGAACCGTATAAGCGCCGGGACCGCTTCGCCCCAGACTCTTTTTGATCTGATCGCTCATGGCCTCGAACACGGCGTTGACATCCTTCTTGGCGACTCCTGTGGTCTCCGCGATTCCCGATACGATCTCACTCTTAGTCATCGGTTTTGCCGATGCTTTGGCGGCATTCTTCTTTGCCATAATACATGGTCTCCTTACACTGACACAATTAATGAAACAATCATTGACAACCTATGATCTACCGAACAAACGGTAAAAGTCTGAGCATCTATAGGCCCTTTCGCTCCGATTGTCAAGGAAGAAAAAACGGAAATTCTGCTGGATTCCTATGAAAAAATACGTCACGGAATCGCCGCGGGCCGGAATTCGCCAAAGGGATGCGGGAGGAATTCAGAGTACTCGCGGATACCGGATCGCGACGTAGTTCCAATCCTTCATAAGAACGGCGCGTGTACGTAATCTCGATCAAAAGCGAGTCGCGCCAAGCGTCACTCCCCTCTTGCCATAACGCACGCCAATCCGAACCAACCAGTGTGTGGTTCCCCGGCGGACGAACGCCGCACGCGCCGAGAATCGTCGGCGCAATATCGATATTCGAAACCAATTCGTTGCAGACGACACCGGCCGGGACGTGACCTTTCCTTCCGGTCGATCCATTCACTTACCGGGTTGTTTCTCGGAAATATCACAAAAACAGTGTCGTATTGTAATCCATCTGCCTCTGATATACTGAAAAAACCAATCAGGAAATACAAAAAAGCGGTCAGGATAAGGCAAAAAGTATTGAAGTACTGGATTTCCAGAAAATTACTGTGTTTCGCGGTCTTTAAAGAATTATGAATATTGACCCGATGGTCGGTTAATACTGTTGATTTCAAACTGCATCGGTTGCTATAATGAGTTAAATTGCTTGAAGGAGTTCCTCCCACAAAATCGTACGAGAATTGTAAGATGCGGACGTTCGCGTCTCGCCCCCCCCCATCACTGGTGGTAGTCCGGCGGTCCGTCGCCGTGCGTTTTTTGAGTTCAACATTTCCTTGCATCGGTATCGAAAATCTCGTACGATCCTCGAATTACTTAAAGATGACCTCTGCGCAAAGCATGTCGAGTATTCGGTTGATCTACAATTGGAGACGCTTACATGTCGAACCTGATTTTGAATGAAGAATATAAACCGATCCTGTCGCTAAGGGATACCGAAAGAGGAATCAAATACATCAAGGACTTCTTCCAGGACCATCTGGCCGAAGCGCTGAATTTGCAGCGAGTTTCAGCTCCCCTGTTTCTGCGCAAAGGCTCAGGAGTCAACGATGACTTGAACGGCGTGGAGGCCAAGGCGGCGTTCAAAATCAAGGACGACAATTATAGTGATGCCGAGTGTCTTTTTTCGCTTGCCAAGTGGAAGCGTATGGTCCTGGCCGACTACGCCTTCGAGCACGGCGAGGGACTCTACACGGATATGAACGCAATCCGGCCGGACGAGGAGTGCCTGGATAACCTGCACTCGATTTACGTGGATCAGTGGGACTGGGAAAGAATCATCAGCGCCGAGGAAAGAAATCTGGATTTCCTAAAACTTATCGTGCGGAAAATCTACGATGTGCTCAAGCAAACGGAAGCCGTGGTGGATGAAAAATATTTGCACGTCGAGCCGATGCTGCCGGACGAGATCGCGTTTATCCATTCGGAGGAGCTTTTGGAGATGTATCCCGGCCTCGATCCGAGAGAGCGCGAGAACAGGATCACGAAGGAACGAGGAGCGGTCTTCGTCATCGGCATCGGCGGAGAGTTGGCGGACGGGACCTTGCATGACGGCCGGGCGCCCGATTACGACGACTGGACGACGCCGACGGGCGAGGGCACGAAGGGCCTCAACGGAGATATCCTTCTGTGGTACCCCTTGCTGAACCGGGCGATGGAGATTTCCTCAATGGGCATACGCGTCGATCGAGAGGCGATGCTCCGACAGTTGGACATACGGGGCATGCCCGAACGAAAAGAGCTGACATGGCACCGCAGACTGCTGGACGGCGAGTTGCCGCTGACCGTCGGCGGAGGCATCGGCCAATCGAGATTGTGCATGTACTTTTTGCGAAAGCTGCACGTCGGCGAGGTGCATGCGAGCGTCTGGCCCGAAGACATGGTGACGCGTTGCAGGGACGCGGGAGTGATGTTGTTGTAACCCGGCGTAATGAATCAATTGAAGCACTCTAACAAAACTGACGTCTTATGTGTTTGTCATTCTGAGCGAAGCGAAGAATCTCAGTCTTTACGGCGGAATAGAGACCCTTCGCTTCGCTCAGAGCCTGCCCTGAGCCTGTCGAAGGGGTGACAAGGGGGAGGTTTTGTTAGAATACCTTAATCATTAAGGAGAAATTATGAGGCTCATCAATCAGATAGTATTACTGACTGGGATATGCTTCTGTGTGGCCGGTTGTGCAATTCGAGAAGCGAATAAAAACGGCTCCCAAAACCTCAGTAACAGTCTGGAAGCATGGAATTGCTTTCTGGCCGATGCAGAAGCTGACATGCAGGATGTATGGTCCATAGACAATGGTATCCTCATCTGTAAAGGCAAGCCGTTGGGATACATATACACCAGGAAAGACTATGATGACTTCGTCCTGACCCTTGAGTGGCGATGGCCTCCCGGGAAGAAGGCGGGCAAAGGGGGAGTCCTGATCCGAACGACCGGTGGCCATAAAATCTGGCCCAGGAGCCTCGAAGCTCAACTCAATGCCGACAACGCGGGCGATTTCTGGGGATTGGACGGGTACTCCCTCTCCGGTCCGGCCGAGAGAATGCAAACGCTCGATCACGAAAAATTCGGACAATTAACCAATCTCAAGAAAACCATAGCCCTTGAGAAAGCCCCCGGCGAGTGGAACACATACCAAATCATTGCCAAAGGCTCGACCGTGACGCTCATCATCAATGGCGAAGAAGTTAACCAAGCCACCGGATGTGATCTCACTCCCGGCAAGATTTGTCTGACGTCCGAAGGCGATGAGATTCATTTCCGAAACGTTGTATTGACGTCGACCAATTAAGCGCGTCGAAAATATTTATCCCATACAACGGTGCTTATAATATGCAAGTGGATATTCTCATCCTTTTGCAATTCGTCAAAGGTCTGAGTCGTTTTCCGGTCTATGCCCTCTTTATCATCCGATACGAGCACAAGCCGGAAACGATTATAGCCGTCTGCTTTTTTTACCTTCTGTCCATGGAGAATAAGTTTTATCATATCCTCGACGATTTCCGTCGATCGTTCCACGTTATAAATATAGATTAACAGTCTCCCTCCAACATCGATTCTGTGAGTCATCCTCAGGTTTTCCTGAATCAGGACATTCTCAGTGCTTTCGATGTGCTGAAATACTTCTTCAGGGCAGTTGCAACCCAGCGTATCTCTTATAAACGATTTGATATTCTCTTTCATTGTCATGAACGACCAATCTCCTTGTGACTGAGATATCGCGTAGGGTGCGATATTTTAGACGGGATAATCCAGACATAATATGATTATGAACCGCATGGACAAAAAATATTTGCCCATCCTACAGGACTAAACATCACTTTTGGTGCTGACTTTTAATGATTTGCATACTCTTTTCAAATAGTTTCCCTGATTTATAACGAGTATAGAAGTATGAGATTATGAGGATGATTACACAAAATATAATCGAGATCATTAAGCCACGCCAATCAATACCAAAATCAACCCAACGCATAGGCCATAAAGAATTAACCAATTGAAGAGCAAATGATAAAAGCAATAGAAATAAACCTACCCGAGTATCTACTGATTGTCTTGTGAGATTTCTAATTGTCCTTTCATGATAATCCCAATACGAACTACCAAGTTCAGCAATCATCTTAGCAGTAAGACCCAAATTTGACCTTAACAAAAAAAAAGAAGCCTCAATTGTTAACATCATCACAGACATCTGAATAAATGTTCTAAACATTTATATTCTCCACATAAATTAGCCCAATAATAAGTAATTCACTGACCAACATTAATCGTTCCAAATCGAACCGTCAATTCGAATCAGCAATGCAAAAAGTCAAGTAGGGTGGACCTTGGCCCACCGAAATAGCGTATGAATTTAATCCTGGTGGGGCAAGCCCCACCCACCATTTTATACGTTCATCATTCAGGTGCTCATCCGCGGTGCTTCTGATATGTCATTATACTTTCTACGGCAAAACCTTCAAGGTTTAAACGCGAAATTGACCGCTATGGTGATAAAGGAAAATGAAATAATTTGAAGATCGCTTCGTGCCTCGCGATGACAACGGTTTGACAGCCCAAGGCCAGCCCCAAAGAACATCAGCTCAAACTAACCGTCATTTCTGCCGTTAGGCATCCCTTAGGGAGAGCGAAGCGTGGCAATCTTCCTTAAATTCTTATCTGCGATGAACAGGTTGTACTCATTTCTTTTGTGCTTCAATCAATCTGACCTTCTCTTTCTTTGCTCGCTCTAACTACTCATACTTACCGATTCTTGTTGTCATCCTCCACAGGATGCCTTACGGTACTGCGAAAGCAGGGATCCAGGAACGTGACGTATAAAGTGGATTCCCGCCTTGCCGTAAGGTATGGCCAAGCCATCGCGGGAATGACAAATAGTGTTTCCGCAACAGTAACTAATTACCCCGGATTTCCCAAGTAACAGGTGACAAATGAAAAAGAATTTGTTAGTAATGAGCTTATGGAGATCACTCATGCCAGTTTGAACGATCAAATGCAGGAGAATCCAATATGATGTCAACAAAGAATAACATAACGAGGCGGCGGTTGATTAAGCGAACGATGACCGGTGCGTCCGGCGCCATCGCTGCTGCCCTCTTTCGACAACGCACGTTCGGCGCCAACCTTCCCGTCGGCACAGGTGCGCCACCGGACCCCAGGATTCAAGGTCCATTTCTGATTCTCTCAACACCGTTCACAACATCGGGCGCCGTGGATTTCGACGCGCTCGCTCGTCAGGCGTGTTACGTTGACTGGTGCGGCTGCCCGGGAATGATCTGGCCCCAGTCGGGCGATAGCGTCGATTTGCTGACCATGGATGAGAAGCTTCAGGGGATGGAGGTGCTGGCCAGGACATCTCGCGGACTGCGGACCACGGCGCTGTGCCTCGGCGTGCAGGGCAAGGATACCGCTGAAATGCTCGTTTTCGCGAAGCATGCCGAAAAGCTGGCGCCGCCGGCGTTCATATCGAGACCGCCGGACTCGGGCAAAACGGAAGACGACATGCGCCAATACTGGCGCGCCCTGGCCTCGGTCACGAAGCGCCCCGTCTTCATTCAGACGACGGGCGGCGTGGCCTATCGCGGCCCATCCCCTTCCGTGAACCTCCTGGTCGAACTCGCCGAAGCGTTCCCCAATTTCGGCTACGTGAAGGAGGAAGCAGGTTCCGTCATCGCACGTATGCGGGATTTGCTGACAGCGCGGCCGCCGATCCGACGCGTATTCGGCGCCCGCGGCGGGTTCGGCTGGCTCTACGAGTTGCGACTCGGGGCGGAAGGCCTGATTACCGAGCGGGCCATCTACGCCGACGTCCTCACCCGCATCTGGCAGTTGCACCAGAGCGGTTCGGATCCGGCAGCCCTGCGGGACGCCTATAGCAAGTTCCTGCTCATGATCAACCTCGGCAAGACCCATCCCGGCGATTTGCGCGGCTACCAGTTGTACCTCTGGAAGAAACGCGGCGTCTTCCAGACGATGATCTCGCGTCATTACGGGCCCAACGGAAGCCTCCCCGCATCACCGATCTACTCGGAGCTTGAGTTGAGCGAAGAGGAAATCGCAGAGATCGAGTACCGGTTCGAGGCGTTGAAGCCTTACCAGAAACCGGGATCGCCCAAGCTCACTCGGCATTGAGCCTCCGGTTCCGCCTCTGGCGTAGGTATTCTAATACAACCCACAGAGAAATAATAAGGAACCGCTCCGCGTTGCTATTTTAGTAGATTCCTCGACTGCGCTCCTAAGAAAATGGTTTATGGGAACTGTCATTTCGACTGGAGGTCCACTGGAAGTGGACCGGAACGGAGAAATCCGGTTACGTAAAACATCCTGTTAAGTTCGTCACCAGATGTCTCGACTTCGTCCGCCTTGGGCGGACTGCGCTCGACATGACAGATGCGTGTAGAGCACCCTATGGTTCATTTTCTTCCCTATGCAAACCACGAAGCGGCTCAACGGCTCGGAATGACAAGTGAGGTTCTTTTCGAGTGGCTTATACGGGTAAAACGTAAAGGTCGAAGGAAATTTTGATTGCCCCTTCCGGATGAATGCCCTCTTCCCCTATATGAAAGGCAAAAATTGGACCAGCCGGGAAAGCCCCTTGACAAAACGTCCCGGCTGGTTACCAACGACTCCACGGTGCGGATAAAGGTTCTCTACTTCATCGGAGCATACACGATCGCTCAGCAAACATTTCTGTTCGTGAAAAACAGCGTTTTTCACCTGATATATTTATCGACACGCTGAAGTTTATTTGGATAGAATAAAATCGTGGGAGTGACAACTGTATGTCACTCCGAATGAAAAAAACCGTGTTTTGCCCGATTTTTGATTAAGAGGATCTCATAAAATAACAGTACCTCAGGTTTGTCATTCTGAGCGCAGCGAAGAATCTCAATCTTTGTGATTTAATAGAGACCCTTCGCTTTGCTCAGGGCGACAAGGTAAATCTTTTGTTGGAATGCCTAAATACGATGCGCAGGACGGCGTTCGAGGACGATGCCGGAGAAACGCCAGATGCTCTCAAACTCCCAATGAGTCATCCATCGAACCCCCGTCACCGGGTCGGCCACTGTGACCCCGTCGTCCGAGACCCCCAAAACGGTCAGGCAGTGATCTTTGAAAAAGGCTTCCCTCACAACGGCTAATGTGATGCCGGCATGTCTGAGCTGATAGATGGACGCAAAGCGGCGATATCGACATCGCAGGCCATCCGCCCGGTAGCGATGTTGAAGCGCCGAGGACAGGCAGGCCGGGAGAGTGCCCGTGATCGGACTCGAATAGGACAGCACGGCCAGTTCGCCTTCCTCAGCGGCTAAGCCCAATCGCCCGAGCGCCGTGACCGCCGCGGCGGGACCGCAGGTATAATCCGTTGACTGGCGACAAATGCCGTTCTTGTCATAGCGGGTTTCAAGATTCGAGAGCCTCTCACGAATGACGGCCGGGACGAGAAACGGTAAAACCGAAAACCATAGCACAAAACCCGCCATTAGGAGGCAAACGATGAGTTTCTCGAATTTATACGGCAGACGCGATAACGGAACCGTCAGGCCCATCGAGACCGCCAAGGACAACGTGACGAACCGAATCCGTCCGGCGGTCATCCAGACGAATGGCCGGACGAAGGAGAGAACGGGATAAAACCGAACCAGGGCCAGCATAGCGATCAGCCCGGCGGGGATGAGATAGCCCAAGACCCAATAAGGCCTGCGAAAACGTGAAAAGAATCGGCCCGCAAAAGCTCCTAACAAAGTGATAAGGATCACCCCTGCTGTTTCAAACCACGGATTCATATCCCTCCCCATTTTCACAATTTCCACATTAGCTATGTGAATTTTACCCGATTATCGCCGAAAAGTCAAGATAATTGTTGTCTTGCCGATGGGGATACGAATGGTTAAAATCCGGCTCAATAAACCGCAGATCGAGGTTTGAGATTTGCTAAAACACAGCTATAACCCTGTTATGCGTATTATTATCGGAACAATAATAGACAAGTTACAAATCGTGGGCTATAATTCGAGAGAAAGGATTCGTATGAGTGCACTGAAAGGACATAGTATGAGACAATCAATTCATGTATCTGTTTTTTCATTGATCCTTTTTGCGGTGGCTTCGAGTTGGAACGTGTGTACGGCCGCGACCGATTCTACCAAACGGATTGAGATCTATCCCTCCAATCCGGCCTATTGGCAGTACGGCGGCAAGCCAACCCTGCTGTTCGGAGGCAGCCGGGAGGACAATCTCTTTCAGATTCCGGACCTCAAGGAGCATCTGGATCTCCTCAAATCCGTCGGGGGCAATTATGTCCGCAATACGATGTCCTGTCGGGATGAAGGGAACGTCTGGCCTTTTAAGAAAATCAATGATAAATATGACCTGGACCAGTGGAACGATGAATTTTGGCGGCGGTTCGAGACCTTCCTCAAGCTGACGCAAGAGCGGGATATAATCGTACAGATCGAAGTTTGGGCGACATTTGATTATTACCGTGAGAATTGGGATGTTAACCCGTTCAATGCCAAGAATAACATGAATTACACCGCCGAGCAAAGCGGTCTTCCCGGGCAAGTCAATTCACACCCGATCCGGACGGAGAATAACTTTTTCTGGTCCGTTCCCGCCGAGCGCAACCAAAAGATCGTGCTGACATATCAGCAGCGCTTCGTTGATAAGATCCTCTCCTACTCCCTGCAATACGGCAACGTTCTCTATTGTATGGACAACGAAACCTCCGTCACGCCGGAATGGGGCAAATACTGGTCCGAATACATCAAGGCCAAGGCCAAAGCGGCGAACGTAACGGCTCAGACGACGGAAATGTGGGATAAGTGGGATTTGGCTCATTCGCAGCATAATGCAACGTTTGACCATCCGGAAACCTATTCCTTTGTCGATATTTCTCAGAACAATCACCAGAAGGGACAAACGCACTGGGACAATGCCCAGCGCCAGCGAGCGCGCATCGCCGGACACATTCGCCCGCTCAATAATGTCAAAATCTATGGCGCAGATAAAGGCCGATTCGGCAACAGCCGGGACGGTATGGAGCGATTCTGGCGGAATATTTTCGGCGGTCTGGCCTCGGCGAGGTTCCATCGTCCGGATTCAGGCTTAGGATTGGGCGAACAGGCCCAGGCGAATATCCGGAGCATGCGGCTTTTAACCGATCGCATCGATATCTTTACATGCGCCCCGCACAATGACCTGCTCTCAGACAGGGAACAAAACGAGGCGTATTGCATTGCGCATCCGGGCAGGGAATACGCCGTCTATTTCCCCGACGGGGGCGAAGTGACCCTCGATATCAGCCGCCTCCCCCAACCGGCCACGCTCACCTGGCTGAATATCCTGAAATCCCGTTGGTCGGAGGTCCAACCCATCCAGGAAGGAGGAAAGATAAAATTATCGTGCCCGTCCAGAGATTATTGGGCCGTGCTCATTAAATAATCAGAAGACACAGGCAGGAAAAGCCGATATTTCTTCGATTCTATTTAGAGAATCGCCGTTTCTGATAAATTCGGTGCGGAGTTGTTTAATTTTGCACTTTTTTTGTCGATTTATCGACGGATCAAGTTCATACGCCTTACACATCTGTCGATAAAAGCATAAACGAAACAATTGAACAAAACGGGTGAATGGAAGTCCAAAAATATAAGATTTAGAAAGGAGAATTTTTATGAAGTTCGCCAGGCCGATCACCTTAATTCTTTTATCCCTTTTGACGGTGGCGCTCACCGGCTGTTTTTCATCAGACCCCCGAGACATCGAAGCCTTCACGATGCCCTACATGGTTGAGGTCTCATCCAAAAACTACGTCCTGGGTCCGCCGGACGAAATCGAAGTCCATTGCTCGAAAGCCCCGGAAATCGACCTGCAAACGCAGCAGATTCGCCCGGACGGCAAGATCAGCTTCGAAGGCGTCGGCGAACTGGATGCCGCGGGTAAAACGCCCGCTCAAGTGGCGGTGGAACTGCGCCAAAGGATTTTGAACCTCTACCAGGAAGATTTGGTTGGTGAAAAGGACGTGGACGTCCGAGTCACCGCCTTTCGAAGTAAACGATATTACGTCTTAGGTGAGGTGTCCGCGCCGGGCGCTCAGGTCTATTCCGGGCGTGACACGGTCCTGGGCGCGATCGCCCTGGCCGGCAGCCCGACCGTCCTGGCGTGGAAAGAACGCGTCCAGATCGTTCGCCCGCCCCGAACCCTGAACGGCAAGCCCAGGATCATCGAGTGTAATTTCGATCGCCTGGCCGTTCACGGCGACATCAGCGCAAACGTTCTGCTGGAGGAAGGCGATATCGTTTACGTCCCGCCGACGATCATGGCGGCCATAGCGATGAAGATCGAAGAATTTATCCGGCCCGTGGCCAGAGCCTTCTCCGGCTACTATATCGTCTCGGAACCGGGTGCAACCCCCGCCGGTGCAGCCGCAGGCGCCTACTAAGACGGACACCTGTTGAATACGCCTGAGACGGCGTGACGACATAACGATGAGAGGAGTGGCATTGAAATGAGACGGCGCGATGAATTGCGAAAGGCGCATATAGCCGGCACGATCTGGTTCGTCCTGGCGGTCGGCTATATCTTCGTCCTGGCCCTCAGGCAGGCCGGCGTCCGGTGGTGGGTCGTCTTTTCCCTGTCCGGCCACGGCGTCCTGATCGTCTCGGTTCTGGTTAGTCTCTACCTGTTCGCCATCTTCAGGGGCATCAGCAGCAGCCAGAACGTCGAAATCGAGCATCCGCTCACCAGCTCGACGTACTACGCGGCCTTTTACCTCCTCACGCCCTTCCTGGGCGGCCTGGCCGGCTGC
>JAFGTG010000214.1 GCA_016934255.1 Sedimentisphaerales bacterium | reverse complement strand
TTTTTTTGATTCTGTTGCTTACAAAACAATCGAATCGTTACAAAAAGCAAAGCAGAAGCGAAGGCGGAATCCCTCACCTTTGGAAATGAAAAATTCTTATTGTCCCTCCATGGTCCTTTCATTCCTTCCTTACGACTCCTTCCTTAGCTTATGGGCTCCATCAATGTGTGAGAGCATATTCCCACAAAATTTCAGTAATTCAACCTGCGATCCTTTTTTCAAATATTACCGATACCACCATATATCCTCATACAAATACATCCTATATATTTTATATTGTTTCTTAAGTGTATAATTCCTAATATTTCATATTGTTCGAACAAAATATCGATATATTAGACTTAATTTAACTCTTGATCTAAAATGATAGAACACAAGATAATTCAGCCTATTTGTCTTTTCAGGTCTTTCATATGCAAAAGGATTCTTAATCCCCTGCCCTTGCTATCGCGCACTTTTTCCTTATATATGGTTTCCTGGTACCCTTTATATGTACTTTATCGGGCATACGTCGTTTTTGACTTTAAGCGAAATAGCCAGATTAACCTTAACTTTTTTCGGCAAGCGAATAAATGGCTTTGCCTATGAGGGCTGAGAAGGTTAACTTTGTTCGGTATTGTAAATTACCTAATTATGCCAAATTATATAATTTTAACTTGTTAATATTCTTTCTTATTTTATTATATTCTTTCTCTTATTTATCCAATATTCCACTATGATACTATTGTTATCTAAATGATATATATACTCCAATATTACTCTCCATGTTGGACGATTCAGCTAACCACGGAAGGCTCTGAAAATAAAGAAAGTGGCCTATCTTCCGTGGTCAGCCCTTTCATCGTTACAGGTTACTTAGCCTTCTGATTCTTTTTTTCGCTTGAATCTTCTGCGGAGGAGCCGGGTGTTGTCGTGGACAAGATTGTTAAGAATTCACGATTCATACCCAATATCCCCCGTAACGCTTCAAAAATTGTCTTATCGTTTTCGGATTTGGGTTTTTCAGCGACTACCGTTTGGGATTCGCCGGTCGTTTTCTTGGGTTCTTTTTTAGCCGTATTAACAGCGACTGATTCAACGGGACTTTTTTCACCCATCGTCTCAGCCACCTCATTGAATTTGATTCCAATGTCTTTAGCCTCTTGTGAATTAGGTGGTCCGGCGATCTCGTGGAGATACGAGATAACTGCTTTTTGCTTTTGGGCGGCTGCTTGATGTGTGTCTTGGGCTGCTACGACAACATCGTTGGATTCGGATTCATCACGTCTCTTAACCGGTTCGACATTTCCGGCGATCACCATTTCTGGCTTTCCGATCAATTCAGTCCCAGGTTCTCCGAGATCTTTGATAATAAACTGATTGGTAACAATATTGATATTCTCAGTGGAAGGCTCGGACTGTTTGTGCTCATCGACGGTTTCCGTGTCGGTGTCTTTGGCCACCTCGGTCATCTCCGAAGCCGATGTATAGGGAATGGCCTGAGATTTGACTTCGTCCATTTCCATCCCGGACGTCCGGGCTATTTCAGTCCCTGAATTTTCGTCTTCAGAGAGTTCTTTCACCGTACTATCAAGGTACGAGAGCACCGATTCCGGTTCTTCCTCTTGCTGAACGTCTTGAACTTCAATCAAATGCCCTTTCTTATTAAACGCGATCATTTTTTTCCTTTGTTTTCTTTCTTCGAAGTAGGTTTGAATGACCGGCGAATTAATATCCTGCGGATTCTTCAAGCCCCACAGTCCTTCCTCTATCCCTTCAACGACCAGGGTAAATACCGCTTTTTCAATGGCCTCTAAAACACACATCGAAGGCGGCTCGTTCGTGGAAAATCCCGTCTCCGCCTCGAAGAGTTTCTCAACACTGACAAAACGGTAAACGTTAAAGTCCACTTCCTTGGATAAAATCGATTTTGTGGTCGAAACCGTCTTGAGGATTTCACCGTTTTTAACGGAAACGAGTCTCAGGTAAATCGCCACACGGTCTTTTCGGAACTGTCCGGAACCGCCCACTCCGAAATATCTCAACCCCGCGCCGCCGGTGATGAAATTGGTATCGTAGGAAACGATGCCGCCTTCCAGCAGGACGCCGGCATAGAGTAAAGGTGGAAGCTCCGGCATCGATTCACCGCTCTCCGACTCATATTGTATTCTGCTGGAGCGAACAATCTTCCTTTCATTCAAGAGATTGGCGATCCCTTCCCTTTCGATCGGAACAAACCAGCCGGAATCCTCCAGGGCTTTGATGAGCATCGACGTCGCGCCCTGGGTAACAGCCGTCGAGAAGGTTGTTGCGCTCGAAGAGGTTTTATACTGGCCGGACTGATCTCTGAATTTATAGACGGCTACGACGATCTTTTCCTCCGGCGGCGGAATGGAAACCAATTCCTCATGAAAGGCCGTTACGTATTCAAGCGTGGCCGGCATAGGCTCCGTAGAAAGATTATCTTCCGTAAAATCCAAACTACTACAGCCGGATAGAAAGATAAGGCCCGATAATATTAGTTTTGTAACAGAATTTAACTGTTTCATCGATCAAGCCTTCTCAACTCAATAATAGGGTACGGTAATGGTGGTTGAAGATCCTCCGTTGGTGATCTCGATGTTGATCTGTGAACCTGAGGTATCAATGACGATGGTGTTTCCCCCAACGCTATAGGTTCCATCTGCCAAAGGGACATCCGTATCTTCACCGAAGGCCTCGTCGAGGATCTTGGTGGCCAGCCTGTCGAGGAGCTCTCGGTTCAGATTATCCTCGAATTCCGAAATCAGATCTTCTTCCTGATAGCTCGCCGTTTGTCTTATGTGGCTGTTCTGGGCCTGGGCCTGGGAAAGCAACCAGGAACCATTCCAGTAATTGCCGCCTACAAAGTTCGGATTGATCGGCGACCAGACCAGTTCTGAAGCCGGGCTTGCCGTGATAAGAGCGAACAACAGAATGCAGGCTGTAATGAAGAGCGTATCATTAAGTATCTTTTTCATTTCATAACTCCTTAAACGTATTTCATATTTCCTTTAATCCGGCGTACCGGAAAAATACCTTTTTAAATGCCCGTTCCCACCAGATCGTCACTTTCGAATTGATATTTCTGGTAATTGGCGACATACTGCTTTGTGACTTCGATCGCCTCTTTCGCCGCTTCTTCAACCTCGGCGGATCTGGGCCGGAGCGTTTTGTTCCATATCGTCGTGTCATTTACGTTGACCCAAATCCAAATCCCCCACATCGCGCTAGCCCGTTCATGGATGGTGATGTTGTAATCTTGAATCTCCGCCATCAGGGGCGGATTCCACAGTAAAAAGAAATATTCATAGAATTCGTACCCTACTTTGGTCATCGTCTCCTCGATAATCAGCCCGGTGATTTCGCTCATCAAACTTTCCTCGACGGCAATTTCTTCTTCGGTTGCCGCCCGTACCCCTTGACGCCTCGCCATCATTTCGCTCATTTGACCTTTCGATGTCGGGGGCTTCTCGGATTCTTGATTCTGCTCTCGGGCGATTGTGTTTTTCTCCGGCTTTGATTTTTCCTCGATATTTTCCTTTCTTTGCTTTGCTTGAGGTTTAATGTGTCCGGAGGGTTCTTTTCGTATCGACTGGGTCTTTTCTGCTCTTTTCGCTTCCGTTTGTATAAGGACCATCGGGTCGCTCGTTCTGCACGAGAAGAGAAACACAAATGTCACCAGAATGAACCAGAAGCTTTTCATGGATGGGTTTTATCCTTTGTTTACTTCCAGAATTTTATTCAAATTCATAATTATCCTGTTTCTTTTGCTTTGACTATTTAAGAACGGCATTTGGCTTAAACGGTCCTCTGGTTATACTCCAACGTGTATTATCGGACGTAAAGAAGCCGAGACATTTTAAAAAACTTATCAAAGCATATTTTTTTAAACAATCCCGCGACGATCATACCCAAAAGACAAACATCCTGTATCGAATGACGTTCGTTTTAAAAATCGGTATGATGTATGCTCATTAGCGAAATAGGAAGTTTGGGAAGCATTTTAAAGGCTGCGTTGTGGTAACGCGATATATCCACCCTCGTCCATAATCCTTCTGTCCCGTCCTTGTTGTCACGTCCTTAGTCATCCATGCCCTCAATCCTTGAGACCAAAAAAAGCAAATCCCTTCTCAAATACGTTATACTTAACTTGGCCAAACAATCCTTTTTTTTTCGATGACGACACTTTATTGTCACTTAAACACCGTCACCACCTACATTGTGACACGGACATTGTGACTTTGTCAACAAAATTATATCGGACGTTTATTATTTTTCTGCTTTCCTGTGTTGGAATAATTGCAAATATCGTTTTTACAGCCATTTATAAAGAAGTTGAAGATACGAAAAAACTTCTTTAATCCTGCTGATTCAAACCGATTTTTAGACGCAATAGCCAAAAAACGGCACCGACTCGGAAACAATGTTGTCCTCTATCAGATATGAACCACCTTGATCCCGGCAAGCTGACAATACGCCTTGAACGGCCATTCCAGATCGCCATAGATAAAGAGCTGATGAAATCCTTTCGTATCCCGGCAATCGGCGACGTCATCCAGCTCCAGCTCGACCGAGGTCCGGCATCCGCCCGCCGGGGGTGTATCTATATTGCGAAGCACCCGTCCCGTGCCTAATATGATCGACTCGGGGCCCTGGAATTTCATAATCGTCACCTTCTGTCCCTCGCGCCAGAGCACCTGCGGAGCAACGCCGGAGTTGGATTCCGAATGAGTGCGCAAAATGAACGGCTCCGGCGTCTTATCAAAGCCGGCGAGCTTCGTCGCGCACGTGCAGTGCGCCCCCATCAACGTGTTATTGACCGTGTTCGGCGCCGGGTCCTGCATGAAGCCGGGCCGATCAAACAGAAGGTTGGTCAGCCGGGTGGAAATGGCGGCGTTCCAGTCCGCCTCACACGTGCCGAGCCCGCCCTCGTCGCGGAGTCTGGAGAACGCCAAACAGGG
>JAFGTG010000213.1 GCA_016934255.1 Sedimentisphaerales bacterium | reverse complement strand
CGGCCTCTATCAGGAACGGCAGTTTCGGGATCGAAACTGGGAGCCGTTCACGGTGCCGCCGGAAAGTATCGACGCCGTTTTGCTGACACATGCCCATCTGGACCATTGCGGCCTTTTGCCGAAGTTAGTCAAAGAAGGATTTAAAGGGAAAATCTATTGCACCGACGCCACGGCGGAGATTGCCCGAATCATCTTGCTCGATTCAGCTAAGCTGCAGGAAGAAGATGCCGAGTACAAAAAGAAACGGCATAAGAAAGAAGGACGAGAAAGTCCCCGTCCGGTCGCTCCGCTTTATACGGTGGCCGATGCGGAGGCGTGTTTTCCACATTTTTATGACGTGAAATACAAGATGCCCGTTGAGATCAAGCCCGGCATTGAGGCGACATTTTGCGATGCGGGCCATGTTTTAGGGTCTTCGATCATCAAAGTCAAAGTCAACAAAAATGGAGAAGACCGGACCGTGTTGTTTTCCGGCGATATCGGTCGGCCGCACCGGCCCATCGTACAGGATCCTTCCCTCGTGGATGAGGCGGACTATGTCCTCGTGGAATCCACCTACGGCGACCGGGTACATAAAGGGCCTGAAGATACCAAGCAATTGATCGGCGACGTGATTAATTCCACGATACGGGCCGGCGGGAATATTGTCGTGCCGAGCTTTGCACTGGAGCGGTCTCAGGAGCTTTTGTACTTTATCAACGAATTATACCATCAAAATGCAATCCCTCATTTAACCGTCTATCTGGACAGCCCGATGGCGTCGCGGATCACGAAAGTATTCAAGAAGCACCGCGAGTTGTACGATAAAGAGATGACGGAATATGTGAATAATCACGAGTCGCCGTTCGATTTATCGGGTCTGAAAATGGCCGGGACAAGCGATGAATCGAAGGCCATCAACCATGTTAAAAGACCGGTCATGATCATTGCCGGCTCGGGAATGTGTACAGGCGGGCGAATTAAGCACCATTTGGTTAATAACATCAGTAAACGCCAAAACACTATTATGTTTGTGGGGTATCAGGCGGTCGGAACGCTCGGCCGGCGAATCGTTGACGGCGACAAAGAAGTCCGAATTCTCGGAAAGGAATACCCGGTGAACGCCCGAGTGGTGAAAATCAACGGTTTTTCGGCCCATGCGGACAAAGAAGAGCTTCTCCAATGGCTCAGCGGATTGAAACGACCGCCCAAAAAGCTTTTTGTCGTACATGGTGAATCGGAAAGTGCGCAACATTTCGGCGAATTTATGAGAGACAAAACGGGCTGGGACGTTATGGTTCCGGCTTACCAGGATGAAGTCATTCTCGATTAGAAGTATGGAGAGCTTCTTTTATGCTGACAATGCCGCTCTTTGAGCGGAAATGTGCTCGATGTGCTCGATGTGCCCGATAACAAGAGAATTTCCTTGACGGTGAGTTCCTCCGTTTAGTATAAGGAATATAATGGTGAGTTCACAGATTTAGGTTCATTGCGCAGGCTAATTACATCTATGAAGCTGAAAGCCTAATTTGTGATGAGAGTACAGTGGTGGGTGTAGGAGATTCATGTGACATAAGGCAGGCGTCTTCTACATTCAGAATTGAGGGTCCTTGTCGTTGTACATGAAGAAAGGAGGTGAAATCGACTCGGGAGAAACTGCCCATTCATAAAGATTGACAAGGACATAACAAATCAAGCGTATTATCCGTTGTTTCTCAACATCATAATGAAATCTTTTTTGAAGGAGGATTATTATGTGCAGGAAACTAATTTTTCTCGCTACTTCTTTTGTCTTGGTATTGAGTTTGACGAGTGGCGCTTTAGGCCAGGCGAAGGCCGGA
The DNA here is from genome assembly GCA_016934255.1 of Sedimentisphaerales bacterium. Taxonomy (GTDB): domain Bacteria; phylum Planctomycetota; class Phycisphaerae; order Sedimentisphaerales; family Anaerobacaceae; genus JAFGTG01. The sequence continues at coordinate 15,835 of JAFGTG010000213.1, read as the reverse complement.
ACGGGTTTACGGGCTGAGTATTATCTCTGGTCCGGCTCCGCTCCGCCGGCTCGTGAGAATACCTTCCGCGATCTCTTTACGGTCCGGATCGATCCGCAAATTTACTGCTATTGGAATCCGGGATTCATCGCCGTTCATCCGGATGGTCTTAAGCCGGACTTCACGATTCAACCGCCGGAGGGATTGCGGTCGGATACCTTTTCCGTTCGATGGTTAGGTGAATTGGAGGCGTTTAAATCCGAGGCTTACACCTTTATCACGGGCAGTGATGATGGTATTCGCGTATGGCTGAACGGCGAGTTGATTATCGAGGCCTGGGCGGATCAGGACCGTGTCGAAAGCACATCCGATCCGATACAGCTCGTGGCGGGTACCAAGTATCCGCTCGTCGTGGAAGGCTATGAGAACGGTGGAGAGGCCGAATGGCAGCTTTATTGGCGAAGTGCAACGACGGCAAGGGAGCCGGTTCCGCAGAGTGCTTTGTATCCGTTGGTTAAGGCGCAGGATTATCTGGCCAGCAAGCCCATCCCCGATGATGGCGAGGTGATTCGACAGACGTGGGTGAGCTTGCAATGGACCGCCGGGGCCGAGTCGGTCACTCATGACGTGTATTTCGGTGAAGATTATGCCCAGGTGAAGGCCGGTACGGGAGATACCTTTAGAGGCAATACAGCAAGCGCTGATTTTATTGTCGGTTTTCCCGGCTTTCCGTATCCGGACGGGCTCGTTCCGGGAACAACCTATTATTGGCGAATCGACGAAGTCGATACATCGAATCCGGACAGTCCGTGGGCGGGGACCGTCTGGAGCTTAAAGGTGGCGACCAAGACGGCCTTCGACGCCGATCCAGCGGATGGCGCCGAGGACGTCGATCCGTCGTCTGTGGTGCTTCGTTGGGAGCCGGGTTTTGACGCGAAATTGCACTATGTGTATTTCGGTGGCGATTATGACACGGTGAACAATGCCGCTGGGGCGTTGCCCACGGGATTGACGCTCCATAATCCCGGTGTGCTTGAAGCCGCCAAGACCTATTATTGGCGAATCGATGAATTTGACGGTAAGACCACCTATAAAGGCGATATCTGGAGCTTTACGACTCCAGGCGCCGTGGGGAGCCCGAATCCGCCTCATGCGGCCGTGAACGTTAAACATAACAAGATTTTACGTTGGACGCCGGCGGATGACGTCACGTCACAACGCGCGTATTTCGGAACGGATGAAGCCGCCGTACAGGCTGCAACGACCGGTTCGGCGGAAGATAAGGGCGTTCTCGGTCTTGACGCCGATAGACTCGATCCCGGGATGCTGGAATGGGATGCGGACTATTACTGGAGAGTGGACACCGTCAATGCGGCCGGTAATACCGTAAAGGGGCCGGTCTGGGCCTTTACGACCGCTGATTTCCTCGTCGTGGACGATTTCGAGGATTACACGGATGACGATGCGGCGGGTGAGGCCATTTGGCAAAGCTGGGTTGACGGCTATGGCGTGCCCGAAAACGGCTCACAGGTCGGTTATCTCCTGCCCCCATACGCCGAACAGTCGGTCGTCCACAGCGGTTCGCAATCCATGCCCCTGGGGTACGATGTCGATCAGAAATATTCCGAGGCCGTCATGACGCTGACCTATCCGAAAGACTGGACGACCGGAGGGGTCGATACCCTGGGTATTTGGTTCAAGGGCGATTGGATCAACGTTCCCACACCGATGTATGTGACCCTCAACGGCAGTGTGACGGTCGTTAATGAGGATGTGGAGGCGGCTCAGAGAGATGTGTGGACGGAATGGTTGATCCCATTGCAAGCCTTTGCAGACAAGGGCGCCAACCTGAGCAACGTCGGCACGATTGCCATTGGTTTGGGCAATAAAGCCAATCCTCAGGCCGGTGGTTCGGGAACGATGTATATTGACGATGTCCGGCTGTATCCACCGGCGCCGTAATCGATTCCGGAACGATGTTGGGACCAAATGATTAATGGTTTGATGAGGTAGAACAACGGGGCTTGTATGGATTATACCTGATACAAGCCCCGTTTGATTATACCGGTATGCCGACAACACAACGTATCTGTGATACCGTGGTTTTGTTAGAGTGCCTAAGGAGTTCCTGTTGCGAAAACACGATTTGTCATTCCCGCGAAGGCGGGAATTCACTTTTTTGCGCCCTGGATCCCTGCCTTCGCAGGGATGACATGTGAGTTTCTTACTTTCCGTAGCAGTACCTAAGCGGTTTGCTCTTGAGCTTTCCTCTTACGTTCTGAAAACACGCTGAGTATGATACCCAGTTCAAAGAGAAAGTACAGGGGGATGGCAAGAGTCACTTGGGAGATCGGGTCCGGCGGCGTGGCCATCGCGGCGATGATAAAGATACCGAGTATAACGAACTTTCTTGATTTGCGAAGAGACTGGATTGAAACCAATCCCGTTCTGTTGAGAAAGAAAATCGCAATGGGTGTCTGAAAGGCTATGCCGAAGACCAGCATGAGCATCGTGATAAACGATATATAGTCTGAAAACGTAAAGTTGGACCGGGCATCGAGCACGCCTTCGTTGAACTTCATAAAGAACTTGAGTGTTAGCTTGGCTATGACAAGGAGGAAGAATAATGCACCGGTGACGAACAGCGCCGCGGAGAAGGGTACGGCGGTGTGAACGTATTTTTTCTCATGGGCGTAAAGCCCGGCGGCGACGAACATCCATATCTGGTAGAACACCCAGGGGGAAGACAATATGAGGCCCGCCATCAATGCGATTTTGATATAACTGACGAAGCCGGCGGCCGGGCTAAGTATGATAAGGCGATTTTCAGCGGTCTTGGGATCCGAAGGGGGATGGAGCGCCGTAAAGTTCGGATCGTTAAGTAACGCCAAAAAAGCCTCCGTGCAAAACTTATGCACGAATTCCTCGGTTTTGGGTTCTATATCTGGGGTGTTCGGATCGGCGGCGAGTTTTCGGCGTGCATGGTCGAAAAGGTCCTGAACGAGCTTTGCAGTTTCTTCTGTTTTTTGAGGTTTGGTTTTCGGTGTCAGAAAAACTTTGGTATATGGCTTTTCGATGAACTTGATAATCCGTGTACCGAAGAAAAGACAAATGCCCGTGCCAATAAGCAAGCCGGTAATGGCGAGGATCAGGCGGGCGCGCAGCTCTTCCAGATGGTCGCCCAGACTCATGGTGGTATCTTGAGGGTCTTGCGGCTTCTTTTTCTTTTTCTTCTTTTCTTCTTTGCCCATATGACCGACGACGGGAGTCCGCGAGACTTGGGGACTGGGGTGGGTTAGCTCATCATATCGTCCGACTCGTCAAGTCCGGCGGCCTTGTTTGTTTCTTTCGCCACGTTGTCGCCGATTTTCCTGACATCATTGACCAGATCGTCCTTGGTTTCCTCGACTTCGTGAATGCCCTTTTTGAACTCGGTCATACTCTTGCCCAGACCGCGGGCGATCTCCGGCAGCCGCCGACCGAATAAAAGAACCGCGATCACAAGAATAATGATAAGCTCGAAAGGCCCCGGCGTCCAAAAGGCCAGATAGTGCATATAGTCAGTCATGTCTGTCTCCTTATATCAATCACGATATATATATTATACCGCGACCTGATTTCTTTTGTCAACGATACCAGCCCATCAAATACGGTTTGACGAAAACGTTGAGCGGGTCAATATAGTCTTTTCGGTTCATACGGTCAAGAAAAACCGGCAAACAACCCGATTCTTTTATTCATTTGTTGATCGTCTCCGTTTTCAGACGAGGATCAGTAAATGTACGTTTGTCAGCGAAATTAAGTTCTCTGATTCGGGAAAAAAATGCCCTTATTATGGTTATAAGATGTTGTATGTAAATGGCTTATGGGTTTTGCAGGGCGATTTTTCTTGCTTTTTGCACCTGTTTCGGGTATGATAATGGCATGGTGAATGAGGGTGTGAATTGGATTATATTCTGAGAGGCTTCATGGAAAAGTTTTATTATGACGTCTGGCTTCCTTTTGTTTTTAACAAGAGAAGAATATTGTTCTTGACCATCGCAAGTTATATCGCTTTGTGTTGAAATCCTTCAATTCTTGAATCCTTTCCCGTCGCTCATCTTTGAGCGTCTTTTTTACATACGTGTTCACTCTTATTCCTTTGGTAAAAAAAGATTTTAAAGTGGGTCTTTGCGGGTGATTCTTGCCTCATGGGCTCATGTTTATTATAATCCCGGTCCCTAAAGAGAGTCATTGAGCTTTGAATCACGATGGGACCAGGTTTATGGCAGAGACAATTGCAGAGCAAATCCAGTTATTGAAACGCGGCACCGTAGAAGTCTTTACCGAGGCGGAATTAGCCCAGAAATTAACCGTAGCGGCCAAAGCCGGCAAACAATTACGAATCAAATTGGGATTGGACCCGACCAGTCCCGATATCCATCTCGGCCATACGGTCGTCTTGCGGAAGATGCGCCAGTTCCAGGACCTCGGCCATCGCGCGGTCCTCATCATCGGGGACTATACGGCCCGAATCGGTGATCCGACCGGCCAGAACACCACGCGTCCGATCCTTTCGTCCGAACAGATCGAGCAGAACGCCAAAACCTATTTCGAGCAGGCGGGCAAAATCCTGGACACGTCGCCCGAAAAGCTCGAAGTTCGCTACAACGGGGAATGGCTGGCCAAACTCACCTTAATTGAGCTGATCCAGATCGCCGCCATGAAAACAGTCGCCCAGATGCTCCAGCGGGATACGTTCAAAAAACGCCTGCAGGCCGAGGTGGATGTTTACACGCACGAATTTCTTTACCCGTTGATGCAGGGCTACGATTCGGTGATGATCCAAAGTGACGTCGAGCTTGGCGGGACGGATCAGACGTTCAACAACCTCGTCGGAAGGGACATCCAGAAGGGATACGACCAGCCGCCGCAGATTGTGATTACGATGCCGATCCTCGTCGGCCTGGACGGCCACGAGAAAATGAGCAAGTCCAAAGGCAATTACATCGGTGTCACCGATGAGCCGAAAGATATGTTCGGTAAAGTGATGAGTATTTCCGATGAAATGATGGAGAATTACTTCACACTCCTAACTGATTTACCGACCGAGGAGATTACGACTCTTGTCGATCCGGCCAAAACGCATCCCAAAGAAGCTAAAGTGCTCTTAGGCAAAACGATTGTAAGCCAGTTCCATGACGAAGCCGTCGCGGAAACCGCCGCGGCGGAATTCGACAAGGTTTTCGCCCAGGGCCAGTTGCCGGATGACATACCGGAATTCACCTTGCCTGCTGAGTCCATCTCAGTCAAGCAACTACTCCTTATTTGTAAACTTGTCGAAACCGGCGGCGAGGCCAAGCGGATGTGTGCGCAGTCCGCCGTCACGATTGATGGAAACAAAGCAACGGACCCAAATGCTCAAATCACTCCAGTGGAAGGAATGACAATCCAAGTCGGAAAACGCCGCTTCGCACGGCTAAAAGTGAACCATTAAATGATAGTTTGAGTGTTTCGTAGTTTCTTTGTTTAATGTGTCGAAAAATCAATGTTTAGCCGGGAGCAAGCCTGCTTCAGATTTTTGTCTTGAGTCCATAACGGAATATCTGCAAGCACCGCGGAAGCCATAAGATGTACATCCACAAAACCAAGCCCCGTTCCCATCAGTGCGTTATGTTCGATAAACTGGAGCAATTCCTCATGTTCAACGGCATCAAGCATCGGAAGGGATTGCATCAAAGAAAGGATTTCTATTCTGTTTTGAATGTTCCCGCAGGCCAATTCGCCGATAATAAAAGGATGGCTCGCAACTCTTCCTTCTTGCAGAAGCGTGTGCAAGAAGGAATGACCGTGCCTGAAGTGAGAAATCCAAATTGAGGTATCAACAAGGATCATTATTTACTCTTTGTGCGTCTTCGAGGAATAGGACGAAGCTTTTTTTCGGTGCCCGCCAGCTTAGAGAGCCTTCGGCTGCTCTCCTGGGCGATCAGGGCCTGTAAGCCGAGTCTGACTAAAGCCGTTTTTTCCGTTATGCCTGTTAGTTTTGAGGCCTTATCGAGCATTTTATCATCAATATTCAGTGTCGTTCTCATACATATAAGTATGCATTATTTATGCATATATGTCAACAACATTTTATTTGTTTTTCAACAATGACATTGTTTCTCTGAGGTTATGCCGTGTTATACGAGATAGGGCGAATTACCGGGCAAAATGGGAATCTCCAAAAAATAAGTGCAAGCCTTTTTCTCCGCTGTTATAATACCTGATTATGAAACTACCGGAATTACAAAAACCTGATAAGTATATGGGCCTGTATATCTTCGACTTCGGTGATCACGTCGGCGTGGGCTTTACGGCCGAAGAGGTGGCCGAGCTTCTGGAGAGCGAAAAGTACAGGGACGGAAAGGTGTACCGGATCCATCGGGCGTATCCCGATGGCCGGCTCGAAATCAAGGGTGTCCCTGCCCAGACGTTTGAGCTTGAGGCCGGGATGTTTTTCTATTCGGGCGATATGGAAACCAGCCAAAGGGATTTCAAGGAACTGGTCAACCTGGCGGTCAGAACAGCTCCGCCGTGTCGAGCGAAGGTGCATCTGGGTAAGTATGGCGATGAAAAATATGTCGTCGCGCTGATCTATCCGGCTGAACATAACGATTCGGTTAGTTCATGGCTGCTGGACGGCGAATATAAGACGATTGGCGCTGCGGAAGGGGGGATCGAAGCCGTTCAAAGATACTACGATCAAAAGGTTGAGGTTCTGGAACGGCACCAGTTGTTCGGTACGTCCGAGTGGATCAGTCGAACGGGCGATGAGCTTTTAGTCTCCCTCAAGAGGGCGGTCCAACGATAGCCGGCCGGAATAAACGGCGATCCGAACGAATTGCGAGGTACCACTATGCGTTTTCGTACAAAGACGGATTCTTTCCTTGGTTTTCTTGCCGCCGGACTATCGTCTCTGTCCGGCAAGTCCCTGGACAAACCGACGGCGGATGATTTACGTCGGGCCGATTTTTGTACCAGCACGCAGCGATTGGGCGTTCGATTCAACGAAAAGATACGCGATGTTTTTCGATTTAAATGGCTGAGGAAACGATAAATTTCCCATTTAGAGCGCAGAACGATCTATATTGTTCTCGCTGTTTCGGGGAGACTTCATGGCTAACTCTCTGACATGGCCGGTCCCGGGAGAGGCTCCCGAACTCAGCGAGAATGCCGTGAAAGTCCTCCAGGCTCGCTATCTGCTCAAGAACGAACACGGCAATGTAATCGAAACGCCGGCGGAACTTTTCACCCGGGTCGCGTCGCTCATCGCCCGGGCTGAGGCCAAGTTCGGCGCCAATACCAGCCAACTCCGGCAATGGCACGAGACGTATTACACCCTGATGGCCTCGTTGAAGTTCCTACCCAATTCGCCGACGCTGATGAACGCACAACGCCGGGGGACGCTCAGCGCCTGCTTCGTGCTGCCGGTCGAGGACAGTATCGAGGGTATTTTCGAATCCATCAAGCAGACCGCTTTAATCCAGCAGGCGGGCGGTGGGACGGGCTTTTCGTTCGATAGATTGCGCCCGACCGGCGACCGGGTCGCCTCCAGCGGCGGTACCACGTCCGGGCCGGTTAGCTTTTGGCGTGTTTTCTCTGAGACGACCAATGCGATTCAGCAGGGGGCGTTTCGTCGCGGCGCCAATATGGGCATGATGAGCGTCGAGCATCCGGATATCCTGAAATTTCTGCACGCCAAGCAGAACCTGGAAGCGTTTACGAATTTTAACATCTCCGTCAAAATCCGCGACGGTTGGATGAAGAAGGTATTAAAAACCGGAAAGATTCCGCACGTCGTTGAAAATCCGCGGACTCATCAAAAGTATCTCATGCCGAAGAAGATTAACATGGCCGATTATACGATTAGCGATTTGCATCCGCTAAGCGAAGATGAACCTGTTGGCGAAGGAGCGGATCGATTCTTCACGGTTAAAGATATCTGGACGATGATCGTCAAATGTGCCCATCGGACGGGCGAACCCGGCATCGTCTTTATCGACCGCATCAATCGGGACAATCCGACCCCGTCCTTAGGACTGATCGAAGCGACCAATCCCTGCGGCGAGCAGCCCTTACTGCCTTACGAGGCTTGCACGCTGGGCAGTATCAATCTGACGAAGTTCGTACGCTCGAACGAAACGGAAGCGAGCATGGACTGGCTGGCGCTGGGCGAAACGGTGAAACTGGCCGTACGGTTTTTAGACAATGTCATTGAGGTGGGCAATTACCCCGTCAGGGACACCGTCCAACTGGCGCGCGGCAATCGCAAGATCGGTTTGGGCGTCATGGGATTTGCCGATTGCCTGTTCATGCTCGGAATCCCTTACGATTCGCAGCAGGGCGTGGATTTCGGGGCCGAGGTGATGAAATTCGTCAATGACAACGCGCGGAAAGCCAGCGCTGAACTGGCCAATCTGCGGGGACCATTCCCGAATTGGAACAGCAGCATCTGGCGAACCCAAAGGAACCAAAAGGTTCGCAATGCGGCCATTACGTGCATCGCGCCGACCGGTACGATTAGTATCATCGCGGATTGTTCGGCCAGTATCGAGCCGGCGTATTCACTTGTTTTTAGACGCCAGATATTGGACGGCTCGACAATGCTGCAAGTGAATCCGGTTTTCAAGCGAATTGCCGAAGCGGAAGGTTTTTACAGCGAAGCACTCATCGAACACATAGCCAAGTCCGGGAGCATCCAGAAAATGCCGGATATCCCGGAGGATGTCCGGCGGATCTTCAAATGTGCCTACGATATCGATCCACGATGGCACATCCACATGCAGGCCGCGTTTCAAAATAACTGCGATGCGGCGGTGAGCAAGACGATTAACTTCCGTGAGAAAGTAACAAGCTCCGCCGTGGATAAAGCTTTCAAGCAGGCGTATCATCTCGGTTGCAAAGGCGTCACGGTCTATCGCCGGCGCAGCCGGGACCTGGAACCGATGGCATTGTATTAGCTGAAGGCGTTTCGTAGTATCGCCAAGCTCTTGGGGATGGCGGTTTGGTAGTCTTCGTTGCCTTCGAATTCGAGCGAGATATAACCGCGGTAATTGTGCTTTCGCATGATCCGCGCGATGCGGGGATAATCCAGATCGAGGGTGTACCACAGGCCGCCGCCGTAATAGGTTTTGGCCTGCATGAACACTGTTTGCGGGGCGCACATTTCAAGTTTGTCGTAGGGATCTTCGAGGAAGTTGCCCGTATCGAGCAGGACTTGCAGCCATGGTGAGTCGATTGCATTGACGATTCTCAGGAGTCCTTCGGGTGTGCGGGCCAGTCCCCAGTGGTTCTCCAGGCCGAGAATGACGCCGCACTCTTCGGCCTTGGGCAGGCATTTTTCGATACTGTCGATGACCCATTTGAAGCCGTCGTCTTCGGTGTAGCCGGGCAGGACCGGCTCGATGCCGCGATTGGCCATCAGATCGTCGAAACTCTTGGTCGTGCGCCACCGGCCCGTATTGATGCGGACAATGGGGACGCCCAGGCGGTAGGCGATTTCGATTTGTTTGAGCGTCAGGTCGATGTTCTTCTGACGTAGAGCTTTGTCGGGATAGACGTAGCCCTGGTGGGTGGACATGCAGCAAAGGTCCAGACCGTTGATAAGGGCATGGCGTTTGATCTTTTGGAGATAGCTGTTCTCCTCGCTCTCCATCTGGATAAGCAACAGATCCACACCGTCGAAGCCCATCCGGGCCGCTTCGTCGATACATTGTTCGATGGGCATTTTCATATTTTCTTTGAACCGCCAGAAGGAATACGTCGAGACGGCGATGGGATTGGGACGACGTGATTGGGTTTGCCCGGCGAACGTGTGTGAATCCGTTGAAAAAGCCGCCAGTCCGATGGTCGTCGCGGCTACCGAGCGATTGAGAAAAGTTCGACGTTGAATCGAGTTCATCATTATATCCTTCCAATGTGCTTCTTAATCTTTTAGGTGTGCGTTCCGGCCGCCTGATCGGCCCTAATCTCGGCGGCTAACTGCATAAATCGCGGCAGCGCGTGATCGAAAAAACGCAGATACGCTTCACAGAAATAGCTTTCCTTTCCAAAGCTGTCCTTATCAAAAGGCACCCGATCTTTCAGGCAGCCGCCCCGGCAAATGGCCAGATGCCGACAGACCAGACATTTGTTGCAAAGATTTCGCTTGGCCTTTGCAAAGGCCCGCTTTTTCTGGCTGGTCGCTAATTGCTCGATGGGCGTCTCGAAGATATTGCCCAATCGCCACCTGGGCTCGACGAAGAAATCGCAGCAGAAGGCGTCGCCCGTATGCTCGATGACAATATACTGACTGCATTGTTTATCGAACGTACAGATTGAGTGCCGGCCCGTCACGTAATATGCCAGGATGGAATCGAAGTCGCGAATGCTCAGATTTCGAGGTCCGAATTCGCACCAGCGATCGAACAATCGGCACAGAAATTCGCCGTACTGCTCCGGTGTGATGGAGAAATCCGCGATCTTGCCCGTGGCGGGATCGACCTCCACGCACGGGATGAATTGCACGAATTTGACGCCGAGCCCGACGAGAAAATCAAACACTTCGTCGGGATGCGCCGCGTTCCTCTTATTCAGCAACGTCAGGGTGTTGAATTCGACTTTGTATTCTTTGCAGTAATTAATCGCCCGCATGACTTTATCGAATGTCCCCGCACCCGAGTGATCCAGGCGGTAATAGTCGTGAAATTCTTTCGGCCCGTCGATACTGATCCCGACGAGGAACTTGTTTTCGTGAAGGAAGCGACACCATTTTTCATTAAGCAGGATCGCGTTCGTTTGCAGAGAATTACCGACCTCCTGGCCGGATGCGCCGTATTTTTTTTGCAGCTCGACGACTTGTTTATAGAAGTCCAGGCCCATCAGCGTTGGCTCGCCCCCTTGCCAGGCAAAGCCGGCTAACGGGAAACGCAATTGCATATAATCCTTAACCAGCTTCTCCAGCACCTCGTCGCTCATTCGCTGTTTGCCCTGGCCGACCTCCGGCGCCCTGCTTTTATAAAAACAATACGTGCAATCTATGTTACAATCCGAACCGGAGGGTTTGATTAAAAGCGTAAACGGCTGCATTATTGTTCAAGTCCTTGAAGCATGTTGCTTAGCTTTTCAACCAAGTCTTTATTCTGAGGTAATTCGGCGATATTCACGTTCTCGACCGGGTCAACATGGTGGTCGTATAACATTCGTGCATTGACCTTTCCTCTTTTGTCGCGCCATTGCGTATAACGATAACGATCCGTCTTGACCGAATCGCCGCGGAAATATCGACTGAATACGGCTTCTTTCCAGGGAAGGTTCGGATTCTGCAATAGGGGGACGAAACTCGTTCCCTGAGTGTGTTCGGGGATAGATAGGCCGGACAATTCACAGAGTGATGGATAAATGTCCAGATACTCGGTCAGGGCGTTGCATCGTTGGCCGCCTTTGATTGACGGTCCTGTGATAATAAGCGGCGAATGGAGAGACGTCTCAAAATTGCAATGCTTACACCAGAGACCATGCTCGCCCAGGTTCCAGCCGTGGTCGCCCCAGAGGATTACAATCGTATTGTCCCGAAGCCCTAACGTTTCAAGCTCAGCGACCACTCGGCCAATTTGGGCATCCGTATAACTCACACAGGCATAGTAGCCGTGGATAAGCGTTCGGGCCTGCTCGTCGGATAGGGGGCCTTTGGGCGGAATGCCGGCATAGGCTCGCAATTCGCCCCAGGTATGGAGGGCGGCATCGGGAGCGCCCTTGGGCCGGAAGGGATTGTCGGCCAGATCGATCTGTTCGCGTTTATACATGTCCCAATATTTCTTCGGGGCGTTGAAAGGCAAATGGGGCTTGAAAAAGCCGAGGGCAAGGAAGAACGGTTTGTCCATGCGTTTCAGACGGCGAAGGTCGGAAATGCCTTTATCCGCAAGCATCCCGTCGAAATAGGCGCTATCATCGACGTCGGCGGCTTCGTAGGCCGGGCCGCGCTGGGGTGAATTTTCTGATTCGAGTCTCCGGCTTTCCTCCAGCAGATAATTCCGCCAGGGGCCTGTCGGCCGAAATGGATCCTCGCTCCAGCTATCGATACAGTCTTTTTGATGGTGAAAGATCTTGCCGTTGGAGAGGGTGTGGTATCCGTTATTCTTGAAATGCTTCGCGATACTCAACGCGCCCGGCAGGTCTTTTTCGGCCCAGGTGTCGTAACCGAGGAACCGGTTCGGCGTGGGGCGGACGCCCGTCAGAAGGCTGGCGCGGGAGGCGCCGCAGACGGGGACCTGGCAATAGGAGCGTAAGAAAGTGACGCCGTCGGAGGCCAGTTTATCGATATTCGGAGAGATCATCTGCTTATGCCCATAACAACCAAGCTGGGGCCGTAAGTCATCCACCGCGATAAAAAGGATGTTCGGTTTTTTCCGGGTCGCGGCGAACAAAGACGTGGGCATTCCCGCGGCAGTGACGCCCAAACCGATCGCTTTGAGAAGCTCTCGTCGTGTATAATGGCGTGCGTTCATATTTTCACCGATGAATCGTTCCTTAGTATGATAAATAGGATCATTAATCTTGAAGAGATCATAGCAGGATTGTGGCGAGGATACCAGCGTTTTCTTAGAGCTATATAGCGGAACGTTTATTTTTGGATGTGCAGTCTGATTCGTTCCGCCGAGCGGGTGTGTCTGTCGGCCGAGCCGTTTTCTATCTTTGCCGCTATTTGCATGAACCTCGGTACCGTGTAATCGAAGAACTGCTTGTAACTTTCGCAAAAATAGTTTTCTCGATTCTCACTATCGAGCCTCGTGCGATCTTTCATGCAGCCGCCCCGGCAGATATCGAGATGTCGGCAAACCAGGCATGCGTTGCAAAGCTTCTCTTTGTCGCGTGCGAAGGTCCGCTTTTTTTTATCGGTTGCGAGTTTTTCTATCGGCCTCTCAAGGAGATTGCCCAAACGCCACTTGGGTTCAACGAAGAACTCACAACAAAAGGCGTCGCCGGTATGCTCGATCACGACGAAACCCGCACATCGTTTGCTGTAGGTGCAAATTGTATGTTTGCCCATAACATAGTGAGTGATGAGCGAATCGAACTCACGAATATTGAGCTTCTCCGGCCCATAATCCCACCATAAGTCGAACAATGTACACAAGAAATCTCCGTATTGCTTCGGTGTGATCGAGAACTTCGCAAGATCGTCTGTGTCCGGATTCGTTTCAACGCAGGGGATGAATTGCAAATACGTCAGGTCATTTTCGACTACGAAGTCGAACAGCTTTTCCGGCTGCTCCACGTTGAGATTGTTGAGCAACACAAGGGCGCTGAATTCGACGTTGTGTTTTTTGCAAGATTCAATACCTCGCATGACCCGATCAAACGTGCCCGAGCCGGAATGGTCCACGCGATAGACATCGTGGAATTCTTTCGGTCCGTCGATGCTGATACCGAGCAGGAATTTGTTTTCATGGAAGAACCGGCACCAGTCATCGTCGAGCAGGACGCCGTTGGTTTGAAGTGTGTTGCTGACTTGCTGACCCCGAGTGCCGTATTTTTGCTGGAGCTCGACGACTCTTTTTAAAAAGTCCACACCCATGAGCGTCGGTTCTCCGCCTTGCCAGGCGAAGCCGCACACCGGAAAACCCAATTGCATATAATCCCTGACAAGCGTTTCGAGAACCTCGTCGCTCATTCGCTGCCTGCCTGTCCCGACGGAAGCATCTCTATTTTTATAAAAGCAATACGCACAATCAATATTGCAATCCGATCCGGACGGTTTAATCAAAAGCGTGAAAGGCTGCATTGCAATTCAATTTCATCTGTTCATAGATCGTTGGGTGGGTGGGATACCCTCTTTTAGAAGTTTCTTAAACTCCGTTAAATGCTTTTCGTAAACATCATGAGGGTCACAAGAGTGCTTCCGGCATAACGACGCGGCCATGCCGACGACTTCTCCCATCATGCCCGTTGTCCTCTGGACTCGTACCGTTCCCAGTGCCACGTGCGTCACGCTGATATTGCGTCCCGCCATCATGAGATTCGAGATATTTCGCGAGTACAGGCATCGGTAAGGGATGGGATAGGGTTTTATTTTTACGTTTTTGGCCATCGAACGAAAAGGCTCGCCCTCATAGCCGGATGTTTTCATGGGATAATGAAGGTCGATCGTCCAGGTCGTCGTCACACAGGCATCGGGAAATGCCTTCCGTTCCACAATATCCTGTTGGCAGAGTATGACATTCCCTAAAAGCCGGCGGGATTCACGCTTGCCTCCAATGTAGGCCACCCAAGCCAGTCGTCGATTCGCAAATTCCTTTTTGAATTGATTGTGATTTTTAAGGACCGCCCAATTCCCATAGACGACGCGCAAGGCGTAGTCGCGAATCGTTTCGATCTCGGTGATCTGATCGCGATTGGCGCCGGTTTCCCAGTCCCAGTCGCCTCGGGTGCCTTTCGTACAGTTCGTCTCGTCGAATGGCACCGCCCATGGGCAAGCTGGAAATGTGGAGGGCTTTTCTTCTTCGATCGAGTACCATTGCACGGAGGTTCCCATGACGAGCGTGTCGCTTTGTTCGGGGGCCAGATCTTCACCGGTTAATTCCCGGGATTCGCGGCCCATACGAAAATCCGCGCCGGCCAGAAAACCGAGATTCCCGTCGCCGGTACAATCGGCAAACAGATGAGCGCGGAACGTAAGGCGCTTGCCCGTTCTGACATCTTGAGCGGTGACCGAGAGAATACGGTTGTTATTCGTTTCGACCTCATTGACGTGCATGTTAAGGAACAGATCGATGTTCCTTTCGGCACGCACGACATCCATTTTCTTCCGGTCCTCATAATTTGTGGGTGGGCCGGCATTATGGATTTTCTTCTCAGGATGCTTCTCGATGACGTCGAATATTCGCTGGCTCCGGGGTGAATTGGGATCCCGTTGAGCTTCCCACAAGGGCCAGTGTCCAACAGGTCCGATTTCGTCAACCAGGGCGCCCAGTTTATTGTATGGCTCCTGGAAGATCAGTCCGGATAAGCCGACGCGAACCTCTGAGCTGTTGTTGCCGCCCAGGACGGGCCGGTTTTGGATCAAGGCGACCCGGCAACCTCGCCGGGCAGCGCTGACCGCACTACAGCAGCCGGCCATACCGCCGCCGACAACGACGAGGTCGTACTGTCCGGCAAGTAATGGCGTTTCAGGATAGCCAAGAAGTGTTCTTCGGAAATTTTTCAATTCCGGGTCTTTGTTGGGAGGCGAAAGCTTTTCATTCGTACTGAAAAGAATGGCATCACACCGTCCATCGAAACCAGTGAGGTCGCGTAGAGTTAATGTGACCTTTTTCTTATGTATCGTAACGGTTCCCCCCGATTGCCAGTGCCAGCGGGCGCCTTCCATTCCGAATACTTTTTCGACCGGTTTTCCGTCAATGAGCAACTGGAATTTTCCGGGAGCTCCGTTCGCGTTCCATGGCGCCGCCCAATCCCGCGATCGCACCCATATTCGATACTCGCCGGTACCGGGGAACTCAACCGTTGTCACTGCATCATCGACCGGCGTACCCAGCCCGTGGGCCAGCAGGTAGGGAGACCCCATCTGGTCCATGGATTGTTGGTCAATCACCCAGCCCCCCGTGTTCCGGAAACTTTCTGCTTCAACCAGGATCGTGCTGTTTGCTATCGCCAGGGAATTATACGACAGCAATGCTATGAGCACTATATTTTGTCTGAAATGTCTCATATCAATTCCGTTTAATTAAAAGTGTAAAAGGCTGTATGACGGTTTAGTATTATCCTTTCGATCTAACAGTGACGTTCGACGATGTCATGTTCTCGAATCTGCTATAACTGATGAATCATTTCAAGCAGGTTATCAAGCAGGATTTTT
>JAFGTG010000019.1 GCA_016934255.1 Sedimentisphaerales bacterium | reverse complement strand
TCAGCGAAGGTCGCTTCCATTTTTTCAACGGATATCGCGCGAGCGTATCACTCGACCCGACGAACGCTACGACACCGCCGTACGGGCGGAGTATTTGAAAAATATCGTCCGCTGAAGCGGGAGGCGTACTTTTTTGAAAGGTGTCTGAGATAATGAGATTCGCGACGTATTCCGTATAGGGCAGCGTGGCCGCGTCTCCGTGCCGAATCGTGACTCTGCCGGCCAGGCCCGCGCTATCGATGGCCCGACGAGCTTCGGCGACCTTAACGACGTCGGCTTCAATTCCGACGACCTTCAAATCGCTCCTTCGAGCCAGTTCGTACGCGAGCCGTCCCGTGCCGCAATCCAGCACGAGGCAGTAGCCTTTTATGATCCCGATTTGCTTGATGATCGATTCTGCGGCTTCGGCGTATCGTTTCGTCAAAGCATCGCTTGGATAGGGATCCGTTGTAACTTTCGCTTTCGCAATTCTCGCACCATCAGTTGATCCACTTCTGAAACAGTATATTCGTCCTTGATCCGTGCTCGCGAAGAGTCCGCCGTTGACGACGCTCAGGGCGTACGCTTTGCCTTCCACGGGAGCGGTCCAGATCGTTTTACCGTTGTTCGCGTCGATCGCCGCGATTTCGTTTTCGCCGCCGAGAAAAAGGGTGTCGCCCGCCATAATCATCGTATAAGGATATTGGCACGAGACGGCCCATCGATAACAGGCCTTCATCTGCTTCGACAACTCGCCCATCTGCGTAGCGAGAGTATTGACTTGTTTTTGTAATTGTTGTGCTTCGGCAGCATTGCCGCCCGTCTTTCGGAGTCGATCTGTATGCTTTTTTTGCTGTTGCTCGAGTTGCGAACGTTCTTTGGAAAGCTGGAGGTACCGGCTGCGGTCGAAGGCCGAAAGTTGATTTTCCGATTGCATGTACGCCGTGGGCCCGTTGATCAGCATCCGCAGACCGCCGAACATGGCGACTTTACTTCTCGTGTTCACGTCCGCCGCGTTCAACTCTTTTTCGCGCCGGCCGGGTCCGGTGACAAGGACGTCCTCCGTCAACAAGGCGAACGTTCCGCCGGCGCTGGGCAGTTCGCCGAGCACTCGCCCGTCCGCTCGGTCGAAGATAAATGGATTGGTCCGGCCGGTCGGAACGTACAACCGCTCGTTCGAGGCGAGCAGATATCCCTGGGGAGAGATGTCCACACGGCTTTTCCATTGGAGGGAGCCGTCTTCGGGACGGAGGGCAAACAGATACGATCCCTGAATCGGAAACAGCCCGGCGGCGAAGTATAGATTGCCTTCATCAACGAGTAGGTCGGTGCGCACCGGCCACATGGAGATCAATCGCTCGTTGCCGGGGATGATGTGCTCCGTGTCGGTTGCCCTGAGCTTCCAAAGGAGCGATCCGTCGTCGGTCGACAGACAATAGGCACATCCGTCGTCGGAACCGACGTACACTTTTCCGTTCGCGATGGAAGGCGCCAGCCGGACGGGACCTTCCGTGAAGAACGCCCAGCGTTCGTCGCCGGTGCGTGCATCGAGAGCATACACTTTGTCGTCCGCCGATGATCCGAAGAAGATCATATCGCCCACACCCACAATATGAAACGCCCGGTCGTACGTGACCGTAGCTCTGAGGTTAAAAGCGCGATGCCAATAGTCTTGCTTGGCCGGTCCCGGCCATGCCGGCCGCGGAGCGTGCAACGCCTGGTACACCCAACACTCGTTCAGCGGTAATTGGAGTTTCTCGGCGGTGAGGCCGCTTCGTTGCCTGTCGTGCATGTACGTCGGCCAGTCTTCAGCTTTGACCCCTTCAGCCCCGGCGAGAATAATCAAACAAAGAACAAAATGAGAAACGGACTTCATCATCGAACACCCCTAATGTCAAAATCACTGATCAAACAGTCTTTGTCATTCCCGCGGAAGCGGGAATCCACTGAAGTCGCTACGTATCTGGATCCCTGCTTTCGCAGGGATGACAGAGCGAATCGGTCAGTTTGTTTAGCATATCAAATTCAAGCCGGAGACGCCACTATATTACTTGGTGAACGATGATAGGTTTTGACCCGATGAAGCTTGTTCGATAAAATCGCCTCATGTACTCATGTAACTTTAAAACAATGTCAAAGGAGTTGTAAGCGATGGAATCTCAAACGACTGTGTTTAAAAACCGTAACGGATGGATTTTCTTGATCGTGAGTTTCATTTGTCTGAGCAGGGTGCCGATGGCGGTGGCCAAGCCGCCGTCCATTCTGTCGGTTCGAGCGGAGTCTTCACAAGTTGGACTCTACGAAAAGTTCGAGCTGCATATCGATCTTGAGGGGACTTATACGAATCCTTTCGATCCGGAGCAGATCGATCTGTCCGCTGAGTTCACCGCGCCCTCGGGCAAGAAATGGACCATTTGGGGATTCTACAATCCGTCCAGTTGGGCGTCTCTCTGGATGGTGCGTTTTGCGCCGACGGAAAAAGGTACTTGGCGCTATGTGGTCACGGTTACTGATTCTGAAGGGACCGCCAAGAGTCCTCCCGGCCGATTTACGGCTGTCGATTCTCCCCACCACGGCTTCATCACCATCGCACCGAACCGGCGGTATCTCCGCTACGATGACGGTACCTCCTATTACGGCGTCGGCTTGTGGTATAACGACAGCTACGAACGTTTCAACGACGGTCAGATTACTGAAGAAGGGCTCGATAAACTGAAGAAGTGCGGCGCGAATTTCATCAGTTTTTTCCCCACGCCGCTGGAAACGATGGGCACCGGTTTAGGGCGCTACGACCAGAACCGATGCGGCCGGATGGACCAGCTTTTCGAGTGGTGCGAGCAGCGTGATATTCACATTAGCTGGAATATCTGGTTCCATTCCTACATTTCGATGGCCGTCTGGGGAGGCGGGAATGCCCGATATCGAAATAATCCCTACGTGCTCGTCACGAGCGCGAAGGACTTCTTCGGCAGCGAAGAAGCATGGAAGTATCAGGAAAAACTCTATCGCTATATCATCGCTCGCTGGGGCTACAGCCGGGCGTTGTTCCTTTGGTTCATCGTCGATGAGATCAACGGCACCGAGGGTTGGACCCAGGGCGGCCAGGACGTTGCCGAGCAATGGTCTCGCAAGATGGACAAGTACTTCAACGAGCACGACCCGTACAGCCGGCCCACGACGGGCACGCAGAGCGGCGGTATCAATCAATGGTGGCCGGGTGGGTATGAAATCTTCGATATCGCCTCAAGGGAGATTTACGAGGCCCAGGGCCATCCGATGCCCAAGAGCGGCAAGCTCGGTCCCAACGACGAAAATCCGCTCCAGTTCAGCTATCGCAACTACGCGACGCAAACCCAGAACCTCTGGAACGGCTGGCACAAGCCCGCAATGGTCGGCGAGTGCGGCTGGGACCATACCTATTACGAGCCGGGCATGCCGGGCTACCTCGCCATGTATCACAACGCCCTGTGGGTGAGCCTGATGAACGGTTTATGCGCGACGCCGTTCTGGTGGTCCTATTCGGACTGGCTGAACGACAGCGTCGTCACGAACCAGATGCTCTACTTCTCGCAGTTCGTATCGAAGATCGATTTTGCGAACGAGAATTTCGAGCCGGCCGAGATCAGCGCCGGTGACTGTGACGCCTGGGCGATGCGGTCCGGTGAGTTTGTGATTGGCTGGGTGGTCAATCCGCGGATCAGCGTCGCAAACGAATCCTTCACAATCTCCGGATTGAGTGACGGACCATACGAAGTACGTTTATACAGAACCTGGCGCGGCCGATACATGGACAGTCAAACGATCGACTGTCGCGACGGCAAGCTCACCTGCACGATCCCCGAGCTCAAAACCGCCCGCGGCCACGCCCAGCACATCGGCAACGACATCGCCTTCAAAATTGTTCCAGGAAAATAATCGACCAGAATCAAATAATATGAACTGACACTGTTTTGGAAGGATATGACGTGAATGGTAAGAAATATAAGTTATCAGTGATTGTATTCGGGTTGTTGTTTTTGTTTTTCATTCTCAGTGGATTGACTTTGGCGGAGGAATCTATCGATATCGGTTCGCGGCGGGAATTGTTTGTGGATCGTTATTTGATTGAACGTCTGGATGGGGTACGGTTGAGATTGCATCATCCGCGGGATGAGGGGGCGGTGCTTAAATTCGATGCGCTTTGGGAAGGACCATTCTGCGGGTATGTCACGGTGATCAAAGATCGGGATAGGTATCTTTTCTATTATCGTGGTTTGCCCAAGGCCGGACGGGACGGGAGTAGTCGGGAAGTCACCTGTTGCGCCGAATCGTCGAACGGTATCCATATCGTCAAGCTGAAACTCAATTTCTTCACCGTACAAGGGGCCACGACGAATAATGTCGTCCTGGCTGACGCGGCGCCGGTGAATCATAACTTCAGCCCGTTTCTCGATAGCCGGTCGGGCGTTCCAGCGGACCAGCGTTTCAAGGCCCTGGGCGGCACGAAAACAAGCGGGCTGATCGCCTACGTTTCCAAAGAGGGTCTGGAATGGGAAAAACTCCAGGAAGAGCCCGTTTTTACGAAAGGGATTTTCGACTCGCAAAATGTCGCTTTCTGGTCTGAAAGCGAGCAGTGCTATCTATGCTACTTTCGTACCTGGACCGGTTCGGGATATAAGGGCTTTCGCAGCGTCAGCCGGGCCATGTCGAAGGATTTCGTGCACTGGAGCGAGCCGGTGGAGATGAGCTTCGGCGAAACGCCGCGCGAGCATATCTACACGAACCAGACGCATCCGTACTTCCGGGCGCCGCATATCTATATTGCCATCGCTGCCCGTTTCATGCCGGGCAGGCAGGTCCTTACGGAAGAACAAGCCAGGCAATTGAACGTGAATCCCAACTATTTCAAGGATTGCTCGGACGCGGTCCTGATGACCTCCCGCGGCGGTAATGTTTACGACAGGACGTTCATGGAAGGTTTTAACCGGCCCGGCATCGGCTTACAAAACTGGGTTTCCCGTTCGAATTATCCCGCCTTGAACGTGGTCCAGACCGGCCCGGCAGAAATGTCGCTCTATGTCCAGCACGACTACGCCCAGCCGACCGCCCATCTGCGTCGCTATTCGCTGCGTCTCGACGGCTTTGTGTCGGTAGCGGCCCCTTATAAGGGGGGGAGCATGACCACCAAACCGTTCATCTTCACAGGTGATAAGCTTCTGCTCAATTTCTCTACATCCGCCGCGGGTTCGATCCGTGTTGAAATCCAGGGTGTGGACGGAAAGCCCATCCCCGGCTATTCAGCCGAAGAGGCACAAGAATTGATCGGTAATACCATCGAGCATCCCGCCTCGTGGAAGAAAGGGACCGACGTGAGTTCACTGGCCGGAAAGGCCATCCGGCTCCGTTTCATCATGAAAGATGCAGACCTATATTCCATGCAATTCCACCCGGTTCGATGAATTGGCCTATTTTGAGGTGAAAATCCCTATACCTTAATAGGTTTTGAATGATTGGGGCTGGAGTGAATCTCAAGCGTTTGCCGATATAGAAATAGTATGATATGACGGCTCTTAATGCTTTAAGAGGGGTCTGAAAGATGATCAAAAGGATATTGATAATCATTGCCTTTGTCATAGCGATATTTTCGCTCGTGGGTTGCCAGACGGTTCAAGGTATCGGCAGGGATATTACTTCTATCGGCGAGGCCGGCGAACGGGCGATAGAAAGACAATAGCAGCATCGCATCATAGGAACCTAAACAACGAGGACGGGAGACATGGACCCAGTGTGGCTTCAATGGGCCAAAGAGCTTGCCGCGATTGCTCAGAACGGCCTGACATTTTCAGAAAATGCCTACGATATCGAGCGATATCAGGCGATTCGCCGGATTGCCGCGGAGATGATGTCGGCTCGGTCCGATCTCGACACAGACACGCTCATGTCGCTTTTTGAGAGGGAAGAGGGCTATGCCACGCCCAAGGTGGACGTTCGCGGTGTGGTCTTTCGCGAGAATAAGATTCTGCTCGTCGAAGAAAAGATCGACGGCGGCTGGACGCTCCCGGGGGGTTGGGCGGACCCGTGTCAGTCGCCTTCGGAATGCGTCGTCCGCGAAATCCGTGAAGAGTCCGGCTACGAGACCGAGGCCCGCAGGCTCTTAGCCGTGTACGACCGCAGTAAACATCCGCACAAGCCGCCCATACCCTTTCACATTTATAAAATGTTTTTTCTATGTGAAATCACGGGAGGCGGGCCTAAAGTCAGCCATGAAACGACGGCGGTGGATTTCTTCCCCGAAGATGACATTCCCGAACTGTCCATCTCACGCGTTTTGCCTGACCAGATCGCACGGATGTTCGAGTCCTATCGCAATCCGGATTTACCTATTTATTTTGATTGAGTGTAAATATTTAGTTCGTTATTGTTGCGGAAACACGATTTGTCATTCCCGCGAAGGCGGGAATCCATGTTTTACGCCCTGGACCACTGCCTTCGCAGGGGTGACATGTGAGTTTTTTCCTTTTCGCAACAGTAACTAATTAGCCAGGACTCAGCATTCTTTCGATTAGGGCATACGCGCTAAGACCGATGCAGGTTAAACCCACGCTGAAACAAACCAACGCGAAAAGGTTGAATCCCGTCCGGATGAAGCCCAGTTCGAAATAGGGGGATGCAGCGGCGCGTTTCTTGAGCACAAATCCGACAATGTAAGGCGGACAGGCGATCCCCAGCAGGCCGAGTCCCGTCAGGAAACCTCGAAGCGGGGCCTTGAGGAATGACCCTTCAGGCCGGGGCAGAAGGGAAACGACAATAAAACATATCGTGGCGATGACCGCCGCGACGCCGATCCAAATAAGTAAAAACGTCTTCGAGTCAAAGAAGGCATGTTTATTCTGTTGCGTGTGATCTTCTTCGGTCATTATCATGTACCCTAAAGATTGCCTTTTAGAATCAGTATATCGTATTCGATAGAAATGCCAAGAAGGCGGTAAGGTTTTTTCGGCAAGGCGTTAAACTTCTTTGATTCGTACCGTTTTTCGATTAGATTCATTTGCTATGAGAACTAAATGGTTATCAGGCATCGGTTGGTTTTTATGTTCGACGGTTGCCATTGCGGGGATCGGCCCGGCGACGAAAAAGGTCGCTGATGAAATTCGGCAAGAGGCGTTACTGCCGCCCAACGGTTCGGTCGGCCGACCGTTACCATTAGTGAGTCATTGGAACATGGGCAGTCAGGGCCGGGGATGGACGCCGCACTATCAACTTGAACTGCTTAATTCAGGTCATCATATTCTGCCCTGGATGAGTTGGCCGCAAGGTAATCCTGATACTTCCGAGAAAAACGCGAAACGATTTCATGATTATTACGACGCTTTGATTGCCTTCTGTCGTGAATCCAACTTACCTGTCAGTTTTCGCGGAACACAGTGGGAGGCGATGCTGGTTGGCAAGGAATATCGCGAGTTGCCTACCGAGAAATGTCCCGCTGTGATCAGCGTTGATGGCAAAGTGATTCGCAAACTCAGTCCTTTTGGACCGATTGATCCCTGGCGCGATCCGGCTCGTGAGTACGTGGACACCCCGGCGATGAAAACGCTCCAGAGAATGTATCCCGATCCGCCATTGGTGTTGTTTGTTTCCAATAATGAAGCGCCGGATTTACGTTGGCATCAAGCCGAAATATCCAAACGTTATCTGGACAAGTACGGCGAAGGTCGGCCGGATGCATTTAAGCGGAAAGTCGTAGCCGAAGGCTGGATGGAGCGTTATCCGGTGATGTTCGAGGCGATGCGAAAAGCGCTCGTTAATGACACGTGGAAAAAGAACGTGCGGTTTGTGGGCTACGGAGCGTTTGGGCCGTCCCATTTTGGGCGATGGTCGGGCTGGAAAGACTACTCGCTCATCACCGACGAATGGACCAGTCCATACTGGCATATCTGGGATGGTGGAAGTCCGTCGTATTACACACATAACTGGTGCGACAACCGCGACCATTGGGTTTGGTCCACGCAGGTGCAGTCCATGAACTGGATCTTCCAGCTCGATGAGGCCTGTCAGGTGAATCCCAATTTCTGGTGGGAAATCTCGCTCTGGGATGGCAATGCCTCCAACTGGACGTCGGAGATGGAGTGTACGCCGGAGGCGGTCAAGAAGTCCAAGGCGTGTCAGTACATGCAGGACGGCCAGACCTATACGCCGGACCGTTATTTGGGCTGGGTGCAATTCGGGATGTGGCTTTTACGGCCGCGTGTTGTGCGGGAATTTCGCGGAAGCACAACATCGCTGGAACCGTGGCGGCCGTTTTTCGAGCGCTTATTGTTTGCCGTGGATCGTGTCTATGCAGATAAAACGCTCGAAGAATTTTGGCGATACGGCAAGCTCGTGCCCAACCGGGCGTACCGACACCCTTACCAGGAAGACGTGCCTGAGAAGTACCGTGATGTGGATCGCTGGTTCCTGCTGGATACCAGTTTGGATTCACCCCGGCCCTGGACGCAGAAGACCAATATCCCGGTTTTCAGCCTGACTTTGGTGCTGGGCGAGAAGGGTACACGGCGTTGGCTTGTGTACGCCCACTCCCCGCTGGAGGACCGAAGTGACGTAATGATTACTCTACCCGATTATGGAAAGATAACCATCGATGTCCCTCGTGCGGGAGCGTTCTATCTCGTGGAAGAATTGGGCCACCGGAAATTGGAATTGAGATAAGTCATGATGGCCAAAGCATCCCGTGGATTCCAAGTGTTCGCCAAACCGATTGGCTCGATTTGTAACCTGGGATGCCGGTATTGTTACTATCTGGACAAGGAACACCTTTATCCAGCGGGCGAGTCATTTCGTATGGCGGATGATGTTCTGGAACGGTACATTGCCCAGCATATCGAAGCCTGTCCCGATGAGGTGATCTGCTTTTCCTGGCATGGAGGGGAGCCGACTGTCTTGGGATTGGATTACTTTCGTAGGATTGTAGCGCTTCAACGCGAGTATCAACCTTCGAACCAACGGATCGCCAACGGAATGCAGACGAATGGAACTCTTCTCGATGAGGCGTGGTGCCGATTCCTGGCGGAAGAAGGCTTTGCCGTCGGGCTTAGCCTGGATGGGCCGCGAGAGATGCACGACCAATATCGGGTCACGAAGAACGGCAAGCCCACTCACGAGTTAACCATGAATGGCTATCAGCTTCTGCGAGAGCACGGCGTTTATACCGACATTTTGTGTGTGATTAATTCAGACAATGTCCAGCATCCGACCGAAGTGTACCGATTTTTCAAGCAGATCAAGGCTCCATATGTAAGCTTTTTGCCTTTGGTGGAACCACAGCCCGATGCAGAAAACAGTGTTAGCCCTCTGACGGTTCCGGCGGAGGCTTGGGGTGATTTTCTTTGTACCCTCTTTGATGAATGGGTGAGTGAGGACATCGGGCGGATTAAAGTGCAGATCTTTGAAGAAGCCGCCAGAACGGCGTTTGGACAGGATCATTCGCTATGTATTTTCCGGCCGGTCTGTGGCGACATTCCCGTCGTCGAACACAATGGGGACTTCTTCTCATGCGACCACTTCGTGAATCCGGAACATCGCCTCGGAAATATCCGCCGGACACCGCTGGTCGATCTGCTGGAAAGCCCGGCACAAAGGGCTTTCGGACAGGCTAAGTTAGAGACTCTGCCCAAATATTGTCGGGTATGTGACGTCCGAGATATGTGCAACGGGGAATGCCCGAAAAATCGTTTCTGTAGAACCCCGGACGGTGAAACGGGATTGAATTATCTATGTTCGGGCTACAAACAGTTTTTTACCCACTGTAAGCCGTTCGTTTCAGAGGTCGCTGCACAGTGGCGCTGGCAGGGTCTTAAAGAGCCAATGACAACCCCGTCCTTGGTCGCTACACAAACCGCTCGCAAACCGGGGCGAAACGATCCGTGCCCCTGCGGCAGCGGCTTAAAATACAAAAAGTGCTGCCTGAAAAAACATGGACTATTGACAAATGACTATTGACCATTTAAGGCTCGGGCGTTGACTAAGGTATCGAACATGCCTTTCATTAGTCAATCGTCAATAGACAATAGTCAATTCTCGGATTCCCGTCAGGTCTTGAGCTGTTCGTTAAAGAAATCAATGGTCCGCTTCCAGGCGAGTTCTGCGGCCTCTTTATGATATCGGGACTCGTTCGTGTCATTGAAGAAAGCGTGTCCGGCTCCCTCGTACATATAGATTTTGTAATCCACGGATGCTTTCTTCAAAGCCGCCTCGAAGGCTTCAATCCCGGCGTTGATCCGTTTATCCAGACCGGCATAATGGATGAGCATGGCGGCCTTGATCTTGGGAACGTCCTCGGACGCGGGCTGGCTGCCGTAGAAGGGGACCGCCGCATTTAAGTCCGGGCTATGGACGGCCACCTGGTTGGTTATTCCACCTCCCCAGCAGAAGCCCATGCATCCGACCTTCCCCGTTGATTGGGGATGCGTCTTGAGGTACTTCACGGCGGCGACGAAATTTTTCACCGTGGCTTCACGATCGAGCTTTCCTATCTTGGACCGGGCTTCATCGACGTCTTTCGGCGTCCCGCCGAGCGGTGAGAGGGCATCCGGAGCGATAGCCAAAAAACCCTTCAGCGCTACACGCCGGGCCACATCTTCGATGTGCGGTTGAAGACCTCTATTCTCGTGGATGACGATCACGCCGGGAAGTGTCTTGTCCCCTTTTGGCCTGGCCAGGTTTGCACGAATGTCGCCCGTTTGACCGGGATAGGTGATGTATTCCGTATGCAGCCGGGGATCGTCCTTCGGGACGACTTCGGCCGGGACAGAATTGGCGTCCAGTTGAGCCAGAAGAAAATAAGCGCCGGCCGTGCTACCTCCAAGATGAGCGACTTTCCTAAGGAATTCGCGGCGTTGCATGTGTTTCTTTTCGTATTCATCGTGTGAGTTAATATTGTTCCGGTTCATGGTTTGGTCTCCTTATCTTTACTAATTTGCCGATAATAGTTCGATCGTTCCCAGTTTGTATCGACGATGGCCATCCTCGTTCACGTGCGGCAGGGCGATGACGGGCGTGCCGTCTCGTTTTCCGACCGAAACGTACAGCGTATAGGTGCCGGGCAAAGTATGGGGGGCGTAGCCGTAGGTCTTCAAGGCCACGGCAAGTGTGGAGATGAGGGTCTTCGTCGGCGTTTCGCCGGGCGGACCGACGGACAGATCGCGAACGTCGAATGATTCGTCGCAGAGGACCGCGACGATGCCGTCGTGTTCGTTCTTGAGAGTATAGGCAATGAATCCTCCGGGATAGCACGGCGCGACGCCCGCGTTGGCCCACGTGCTGGTGATGGTGAAGGTCTCACCCAGACGAATCTGCGTGGGGAAGTTAATCTTCTTGAGTTGAATCCGGTATCCCATCCGCTGGTTGATTCTTTCGATAATGGTGCGATTCTCTTCGAGCAGAATCCGCGGCCACCAGTGGATCGACATATAGCTGGCGTGATACTCCTCGACGGCCCGAAGCAAAAGCGAGCCGTCGCCCCAGGCGTTCTTTTTCTTACTCGGCCCGTAGTGTTCGTGCTCCAGGATGACGGGCAGTTTCGGCCAGAATTCCTGGGCCATCTCGGTATGATACCACGAGCGCGGCGGAGGCTGAACGCAGATGCTGTCATCCCGCAATGTCACGCCCTTAGAGAGGGCATAGTCGGTGATCGGGAAGTGACGTCCTTGCTTGTTATGTCCGGCGAAATCGTCGCTTATCGCCAGCAAAGTTTTCTTGAAGTGCTTGCAATAGAGGTCCACGTGAATCTTATGCGTCTCGTAGTCGAAAGGCAGCCTTGAACTGGCCAACGTATGCCCTTCGCCCCAGACGCCGAACGATCCAATGTCGATAAAAGCGACGTTGGGATTCCCATCGTATCGCTTCGCCATCACGGAGAGAAATTTGTCGAGCTTTTCGAGGAAGATGGGATCCTTGTAGTCCGGCTCCCAGAATGGCCCGTCTTCGTCCACACCCTTACCGACGGAAAAATTATATCCTTTCGCGCCGGCTTTGTACACCCACTCCGGCGTTGCCCAGCGCATCCAGGATTCCGTGCTGCTGATCCGAAGGGCGATCTGTTTGCCCTTGTCGATCCATCGCTGGGCGGGCGTATCCAGCAACGACCAGTTGAATCGGCCTTCCTCCGGTTCGAGGAACGACCACGGGACACGCAGATACGCACAGGAAAGCCCTGGAAAATCGTCCAGCGTATCATGTGGAGCGAGCTTCGAGCCGTAGTTGGTAATGATGTTCGAGTAGAAGTGCATCGTCCAGCCCATCTGCGGATTGACGAGCGCCAGGCCGTGATCGAGAGGCTCGATCCCGATCCGTCGGGACATTTCTGTTTCCTCTGCCTGTAAGGAGATACCCGCTAGAGCGATGAGTATCGAAAGAACATATAAGAATCTGTTCATCATACCGAAGTCCTTTTGTTATGAATGGTTGTCATGCTTGTAACGAATCATTTGTCAATTTCAAATCGTTATGATGATAGGGCGAAAGGGCGGATATTTCAAGCAGTCCGTTATTAATAGAAACAATGAGAAACGAAACTTTTGCGGTTCTGTAATTGTATAGATATAATGGAAACGGATAGATTTTAATACTACAGAATTTGAGGAACACACATGGAACGTATAGCGAAGTCACAAAAAGAGGGAATTTCAAGGCGTAATTTTGTTCGAGGTGCGGTTGCGACGACGGCGGCCTTTACCGTTGTGCCGCGGAACGTGCTGGGACGCGGCGGTTTGGCCTCGCCCAGTGAAACCGTTCGTGTCGCCGTGATCGGCACCGGTGGCCAGGGCACGCAGAATATCAAGTCGCTGCTCGGGCATTCCGATGTTCGGGTAATGGCGATTAGCGATGTCAACGAGGAATCCGATTACAGCCGATTCTATTACCGGGGCACCGCCGGGAGGATGCCGGCTAAGGTACTGATCGATAAACACTATGCGGCCCAGGCTTCGGGCGGTCGGACCAAAGGGTGTGCGAGTTATGTTGATTTCAGGGAAATGCTGGAGAAAGAGAAGGCCATCGACGCGGTGCTCGTGGCGACGCCGGACCATATCCACGCCGTGGCGACAATGGCCGCAATCAGGCATGGTAAACATGTCTATTGTGAAAAGCCTCTGGCGCATTCGATCTACGAGGTGCGCAAGATCACCGAAGCAGCCCGTCAGGCCCGTGTCGCCACGCAGATGGGCAACCAGGGCCATAGCGGGGAAGGCATTCGGCTAACCGTCGAGTGGATACGAGACGGGGCCATCGGCGACGTTCGCGAGGTGCATTCCTGGAGTCATACGGGAGTGGATTGGGGCGAATATCGAGTTGCCAGGCCCAAAGAGACGCAACCAATCCCAGCCGGACTGAACTGGGATTTGTGGCTTGGTCCGGCGCCGCACAGGCCGTATCACATCGCTTATGCACCGTATAACTGGCGCGGCTGGTGGGATTTTGGAACGGGGGCGATTGGCGATATGGCGTGTCACAATATGGATCCGGCGTTCTGGGCGTTGGACCTGGGCCACCCGGTGAGCGTGGAGGCCAGCTCGACCGGCATTAATCCCGAAACGACGCCGTTTGGCTCGATTGTCCGTTATCAGTTCTCGGCGCGCCGAAGTATGCCGCCAGTGACGATGACCTGGTATGGAGGCGGGTTGATGCCTCCTCGCCCGGATGAATTGGAGACGGGCCGTGAATTAACCGGCGATGGCAACGGCATCCTTTTTGTCGGCGACAAGGGCAAGATCATGTGTCCCGGCTGGGGGGGCAATCCCCGGATTATCCCTGAAACCAAAATGAGAGCTTATACGCTGCCGGCCAAGACGATCCCTCGATCCAAGGGCCACCATCGAGACTGGATCGATGCCTGCAAGGGCGGCAAACCGGCCAGCTCGAATTTCGACTACGCCGGACCGATGACCGAAGTGGTTCTGTTGGGCAATGTGGCCCTGCGCACCGGCAAAAAACTGTCCTGGGATGGAGCGAATATGAAAGCGATCAACGCTCCTGAAGCCGACAAATATATTCGACCGGAATTTCACAACGGATGGACCTTATAGACAAAAGGAGAAGACAAATGAGAATCGTTTCTATTTGCTTAATGATACTGTGTTGCTTCGTTTCCATCGGATGTGTGGGATGCTCGAGATTCGGCGCGCGGGATGAGGCGCCGGCGGCCTTCAAGAGGATGGACAATTTTCATTGGCCGGAAGGGAAACGCGTTGCGATTAGTCTGACCTTTGACGATGCACGCTTAAGCCAGGTGAACCGGGGCATCCCGCTCCTGGATGAGTACGACGTGAAGGCGACGTTCTA
>JAFGTG010000212.1 GCA_016934255.1 Sedimentisphaerales bacterium | reverse complement strand
TCAAGCATGGCTAATTTCTATAGAGACAATTACGACATACAGTTCCTCTTCAAGCACATAGACCTTGGGACCTCGGCAACGGTGATCGAGGAAGGTTTCAGGTTTGCTAAGGAATTCGACAACGCCCCGGCCAATGCCGAAGAGGCGATACATAATTATGAGATGGTGCTGGACTCGCTCGGGCAGCTTTGCGGCGAATTCATTGCGCCCCGCGCCGAAGACGTGGACCGCCAAGGCAATCTTCTCAACAAAGACGGCTCGGTGACGCGTGCCAAAGGCACCGCCGAAGCCATTGAAAAGCTTGGCCAGGCGGAAGTGATGGGCTTTACTCTACCCCATCGCTTCGGCGGCTTGAACTTTCCGAATCTCGTGTATTCGATGGCGATCGAGATTCTCTCGCGTGCGGATGCGGCACTGATGAACATCTTCGGCCTGCAGGGTATCGCCGAGACGATCAACGCCTTCGCCTCGGAGGACATCAAGCAACAGTACCTGCACGATTTTTCCGCCGGGAAGGTCACCGGCGCGATGGTCCTGACCGAGCCGGACGCCGGCTCCGACCTGCAAGCCATCAAAGTTTCGGGCCATGATGCGGACAATCAAAAACCGGCGAGAGTGTATCAGGACGCCGAAGGCAACTGGTTCGTGCGGGGCGTTAAGCGGTTCATCACCAACGGCTGCGGTGAGATTCTGCTCGTGCTCGCCCGAAGCGAGCCGGATATTTCCGACGGCAGAGGCCTGAGCTTGTATCTTGTCGAACGTGGCCCCTGGGTCAAGGTCCGCCGGCTGGAAGACAAGCTCGGCATCCACGGCAGCCCGACGTGTGAGTTATTTTTCAACGACGCCCCCGCCAAGCTGATCGGCGAGCGCCAACGGGGTCTCATCACGTACGTAATGAGCCTGATGAACGGCGCACGGATCGGCATTGCCGGCCAGTCGATGGGAATCGCCGAAGCGGCATACCGCGTCGCCCGCGATTACGCCGCGACGCGAAGGCAATTCGGCATGGTGATTGAAAAACTGCCCGCGGTGCGTGACATGCTGATCGATATGAAGATCGCGATTGAGGCCGGACGCGCGCTGTTGTACGAGACGTCGCGGGTCGTGGATATGGAGATCGGATTCCTCAAACAACTCGAAACGAATCCGCCGGAGGATAAGGCCGAAGAGAAACAGTTCAAGAACAACTCGCGAAAATACAAACGCATCGCCGCGATGCTGACGCCGATGAGTAAATATTACTGCTCGGAGATGTGCAATACCATCGCGTACGATGCGATCCAGGTGCTCGGCGGCAGCGGGTATATGCGCGACTACCCGTGCGAGCGATACGCCCGCGACGCCCGAATCACGACCATCTATGAGGGGACGACGCAATTACAAATCGTCGCGGCAGTGCGCGGGGTGTGCAGCGGCACAACCGAAAAATTCATAACCGAATTGGCCGAGCAGGAATACGGCGAAGACGTCAAGGACCTGCTCGATATGCTCTCAACGGGAATGGAACAACTGAAAGAAACCATTCCCTTCGTTAAAGAACAGGGTAACGAATATATGGACTTGTACGGCCGGGCGATCGTCGATATCGCCATCGACTTGATCAATGGTTACCTTCTCTGCGGCCAGGCCAGCACGAAAGTCGAAATGGACGTCCCCGTTGCTGAAAACGGCGCCGCCGACAGAGGAAAAATGATCCCCATGAAAAAACGCAAAGCCATGCTCGCCCGCCGATACATCACCAAAAACGCCCCGAGGATCACCGCCCTAACGGAGCTGATCCGCTCCGGCGACAAATCCACCTTCACCGACTACGAAGCCCTCATCGGCCCGGTACCGGAAAAGGGATAAAATCATTGTCAATGATCGAATATAAATTATATAATAAAGCTTCGGATATGGCACCGGGGCTTTTTTTTACAGCTTCAAATAGGATAAGAATATACAATGGGATTTGATGAAGTTCGACAGCGAATTTTGGATAACCGTCAGAGAATCCGACAATATGGCGTCAATAAAATCGGATTTTTTGGTTCCATTGTGCGAGGACAGCAGAGAGAAGACTCCGATGTTGACCTGCTGGCGTTTTTTGATGAGGGAACATTATCATTTAGAAGTTATATGGATTTGA
The DNA here is from genome assembly GCA_016934255.1 of Sedimentisphaerales bacterium. Taxonomy (GTDB): domain Bacteria; phylum Planctomycetota; class Phycisphaerae; order Sedimentisphaerales; family Anaerobacaceae; genus JAFGTG01. The sequence goes on along the minus strand of JAFGTG010000212.1, from coordinate 4,244 downwards.
ACTTTTATCTTGAAGACCTATTACACGCCAAAGTTGACCTGTTAACGCCGGAGCAAATCAGCCCTCACATAATGCCATATATCCAGAAGGAAATACGATATGAAAGCCTGTAGGCCGTATCTAATACACATCTTACAGGAAATTGAGTACCTTAACACGGCATCTTCGCATCTCAGTTTCGAGCACTTTGCTTCCGACGAAACACGCAAACGCGCCTTTGTTCGAAGCCTCGAAATAATCGGGGAGGCGGTTAAAAATATCCCGAATTCAGTTCGACAACAATATCCGGCCATCGCATGGCGTAGAATTGCAGGGATGAGAGATAAGCTGATTCATGTCTATTTCGGGGTCAATTATCATCTAATCTGGTCGGTTATACAGAATGAATTGCCTGACCTAAAGGAGCACATTCGAAAGATTCTGTCGGAGAACGAATAATATATGATTCAGGCAATTAGCAAATTAACGATAAAAGGCTACAAATCCATTCGATCTCTTGAGGATTTCGAGCTTCGGAATCTCAATATCCTCATCGGCCCAAACGGTGCAGGTAAAAGTAACTTTTTAGAGTTCTTTAGGATATTGGAAGAAATTTCCAAAGGAGAAGAAAACTTACAGCGTTACGTAAGTTATATGGGAGGGGCAGACAAACTCCTTTATTTGGGTTCTAAAGCCACACCATTTGCAGAGGTAGCTATCTGGACTGACAATGCATGTACTCACTTTGAACTAAAAGCAACACAGGTTGGCAAACTAGAATATTTACAAATGCAAACAACCGAAACTACAGGCCTTGATGAAGCCCATAGAAATGCAAGGTTTGATTTACTTCGAGAAAGAATCTATCGGAATCATAAGTTTTATCATTTCCACGACACCAGTGATCTTGCGGCCGTAAAGAGACCATCCTCTAAAAGAGATTATGAATATCTGCGACCTGATGCGAGTAACCTCGTAGCATTTTTGCTCCGACTTAAGAAAAAACACCCAAAAGATTATGCTTACATCCGTGAAGTCATTCAATTGGCGGCTCCATTCTTCGACGACTTTTGGCTGCGTGAAGAAGATGACAAAGACGACATTCTTTTGGAATGGCGACAGAAAGGATCGGATTACCCATTTCACCCCAGTCAAATATCCGATGGAACGCTACGTTTCATTTGCCTGGCAACGGCTCTTCTTCAACCTAATCCACCATCAACCATTTTATTAGATGAACCTGAACTTGGCTTGCATCCTTACGCTTTGGCACTATTGGCGGGTTTAATCCAAAAGGCTACGTTTAAAGCACAGGTTATTATCTCGACACAATCGGCCTCCCTGATAGACCATTTTAAGCCCGAAGATATTATTTTAGTTGAACGTAAGAATGACGAATCCGTATTCAGTCGTCCGGATACGGTAAAATTGAAAATCTGGTTGGAAGAATATTCTTTAGGAGATATCTGGAGTAGAAATATTCTTGAAGGGACGGCCGACCAATGAGTATCGTAAAAATTCTCGTGGAAGGCCCAACAGAGGTGCTCTTTATCAAGGAAATACTAAAGCCGTATTTCTATGAAAAAGGTATCTTCGTTAAACCTTTTCTCTTTCAGGTGGATGGAGGTATTCCCAAATATTCGAAGTCTCAAAATGAAATCTTAAATACCATAAAATCCGATAGATTTTGCTTTTGTACAACATTAGTTGATTTTTACGGACTGCCAAGAAATTGGCCCGGACGGAAAAACGCTGATAGCTGCAAGACATATTTGGAAAAAGCCACATCGGTTGAAAAAGCTTTGTTGGCGGATATTTGTGCACAACTTGGTTCATCTTTCAATGAATCCCGGTTTTTCCCCTATGTCCAAATGCACGAGTTCGAAGCATTACTCTTTTCAAACACCTCGGTTTTAGCTGGAAATGATTCGAAGATTTCTGAACAGCTTACGCACGTACTACAATCGTTTTCCTGCCCCGAAGAGATTAACGATAACTATGACACGTGCCCTTCCAGGCGAATAAAACAACATATCGAAAATTATGTGAAAACCGTAGATGGCATTGTCATTGCACAGAAGATTGGGCTTCAAACAATGCGCGAGAAATGTCCGCATTTTAACGAATGGATTACAAAACTGGAGGATATTGGAAGCCAATAGAACTTTATGTTGAAAGCCGTTATATTTGATTTTGATGGTGTGATTACCGATTCCGAGGTTTTGCATCTGCGGGCGTTTAATCGGTCGCTGGTGCCGTTCGGCGTCGAATTATCGACGAAGGATTATTATCAGAACTATCTGGGCTTTAGTGACTTCGATTGCTATAAAGCGCTCATCGAGCGAGACCTCATTCGAATCGACGAGGAGAAAATCCCCGATATCATCAAAGAAAAGAGCCGGATTTACGAGCATCTGGCCAGAACCGAAGGCCGGACCATCGAGGGCGTCAACGAGTTTCTTAAGATGCTCGAAGCAAACAACGTCCCGATGGCGATCTGCTCCGGGTCGCTCTTAGCGGAAATTGAACTCTTGCTCGACGAAGCCAAATTGCGTCATTTCTTCAAAGTCATCGTCTCCGCCGAGCAGGTCAAAAAAGGTAAGCCCCACCCGGAAGGATTTCTACTGAGCCTTCGAAAACTTAATGAAGTGTGCCAACCCTCTATTACCGCCGCTGAATGTATCGTGATTGAAGATTCCCAGTGGGGCCTTAAAGCCGGCAAAGACGCCGGCATGCACACCATCGCCGTCACCAATTCCTATGACGCCGATCAGTTACCCTTAGCCGAAAAGGTTGTCGATCACCTGAACGAACTGACCCTTGACGATCTACAAAAGCTATGCATGTAGGTATGTTTGCCTCCCGCGACAACCGATCAACGATGGAATCATATTTCTCACCGGGCAGAACAGACCTCGCGAAAATTTTTTGGAAAATCTTGTCAATAAAAACCGAGGCCATACGTCTATATATGAAAAAGGACAAATTTTAGGAGCATAAGGCTAACGACGAAGGGTCCGGATCATGGATTCACAGGACACAATAAAAATAAGATATCGAGCAATGACTGAGACGGAAGCTTTTATCAATCGGCACCTCAACGACGGGGTCAAAGGATGGCCGAAACTCGGCGTTAGTCGCTCCACTTACACGACAATTCGCCAGAAACCACAAACGATTCGACGAACCGGCTAACAGAAATCCCGGGACGTTTACATGAGCAGCGCAGGGAGAATTTTCACTTAATCTCACCCGCTATTCTTTTTAACGTAGTCTCTGCCGTTGACGAGCCAGACTTCCGGGCGTGACCAGCACTCTTCGTTGACGTAGGCCGTCTGATCGATTCGCTCAAGCGTCTCTAACAATTTGGGATCGCCCAATTCCCTGAAGATGGGATCCTTCGGATCGAAGCGATTGAATGTGTAAATACCGTCAACGCCGGCCTTCCAAGCCGTGTACGCCTCGCCCCGCCATATCTTCGGCATCGTCTCCCCTTCCGGCTCGCCCGACGACTGGATACGACGTTTGACCAAACAGGCATAGACCGGAACATCATATTGCTTACCGAGTGACACGAGATTCTCCCATGGCTCCAATTTGAAATATCCTCCACCGACGACGATGTCGATCAAATCTTTTTCAAGCCACCGATTGTGATCGATCCCTAACGCTTTACAATACGATACCGAATCCGGTATGCGGATACTGATGAGGATGGGCCGCTTCCGCTTCAAACCGACCTCTTCGGTCATCTTTCGCACTCTCCGCATCAAACCGGTCATTTGATCGCAATGCGACTGGGTCACCGGCTCGCCGGTCATCTGGGGCTTGAACAGGACCGGATGGCGGAAGAAGTCCATCTCGATACCATCGACATCGTACCGGCTGCACACGTCCTGAAAAATACGAAAGACTTTATCCCGCACGGCCGGGACGCCATAATCGACGGACGACCAGCGATTCGCACCGTACGGCGTCCTCACCTTCTTCGTGCCAACGAGATAGTCCGGATGGTCTTTCTTCCATTGGCAGAACAATAGTGGATTGCCCGAGTCGTGCGTGTCGTTCATCCGCATCGACCAAAAAACTTCGAGATCGTTTCGATGACAGAAATTGACCATAATCTCTAAAGGGTCCGTTCCCGATTCGGAAAGAAGCCGGAGGTACTCGGCGACGCCTTCGTGGGATACGAGCCATTCGCTTTCCTCGCTGCGATGAAAATAGTAATTGAATACACCCGTGCAGTAGAAAATCGAATCCACCTG
>JAFGTG010000211.1 GCA_016934255.1 Sedimentisphaerales bacterium | reverse complement strand
CGTCCGGCTTACCCAAGCGATAGTCGTTTTGCTCGAATACGGCTATGATAATCTTCGGTTTATTGAGATGAACGACTGTTTTTGTGGCCGACGGATCGCCGACATCTCCAAGCCACTGAAGGAATCTGTAGCCGGGTTTGGGTACGGCGGTTAAAGCCACACGGGAATCAGGCTCGAAGTGGTATATCCCTGGGGCCGGAGAGATTTCGCCGCCCCTGACGGGACTTTGTTTGAGAAGGAGCATGACATCTTTCGCTTGTGCATCGGTCGGCGTAAACATTCCGAGCGCACCGATAGCGATAGCTAAAATGATGCCTCTCCATAGGACAGATATGGAATCCCACCCTCTCATTCCGTCCCCCCGCTATGGTGTACGCTATTCGTGCGCCGATACCGCCGGACGCTTATGTACCTCTACCTCGATGCTTCTATTAGACCATATTTGGCCCTAAAAGTCAAGTCCTTTCCAGTCCCCGGCGTTTAAGGTACGTTTGAACTTAACTTATAGACGTGTTACATGCGGTATTATTGGACATCAGTCTTTCGTACGAAGCGGCCAATGTTGCGAATCGCCTGGCGCAGACGCTGCTCGTTCTCGACAAGGGCGATCCGCATATAATTTTCGCCTCCTTCGCCGAAGGCCCGGCCCGGCGCGATCGCGACTTCTGCATATTCCATCAGGTCCATCGCGTAGTCGATGCTGCCTTTGCCCTGGGAGTGTTCCTGGGGCACTTTCGCCCAGACGAACATGGTCGCCCGCGGCTTTTCCACTTCCCAGCCGATCCGTCCGAGCCCATCGCAAACGACGTCCCGACGGGATTGGTACCTGAGATTTTGAGCAATGATCTCTTCGTCGCAATGGCGCATCGCAATGATGCCGGCGATTTGGATGGCCTGGAAGATACCGTAGTCGTAATAGCCTTTGATCGTGGCGAGATAGTCGATCATATCCTTATTACCCGCGACGAAACCGATACGAAAGCCCGCCATATTGTATGGCTTGCTCATCGTGGTAAACTCGACGCCGATATCTTTTGCCCCTTTGACCGAGAGGAAGCTCGGCGCTTTATAGTCGTCGAAGCAGGTCTCGCCGTAGGCGAAATCGTTAATCACCGCGACGCCGAACTTTTTGGCCAGCTCGACGACCGGCTCGAAAAAGCCTTCATCGACGGTCATCGCCGTCGGATTGTGGGGGTAATTGAGAATCAGCAGCTTGGGCTTCGGGTACATGTTCTCAATGACCATCTTGATGTTGCTTATGAATTTATCGTCGTTACCCAATGGAACGGATACCACGTTGGCGCCCGCGAGCGCCACGGCATAATTATGTATAGGAAACGCCGGGTCGGGAACAATGGCCGTATCGCCCGGGCCCATCATAGCCAGACACAAGTGGCTAAAGCCTTCTTTGGAACCGATACAAGCCAACACTTCCTTGTCCGGATCGAGCTGGACGTTCCACTTGGCTTCGTATTTCTTGGCGATTTCCCTGCGCAATCCGTGGATACCTTTCGATGCACTGTATCTCTGATTGCGCCGGTCCTGAGTCGCCTCGCACAGCTTGTCGATGATGATCTGCGGTGTCGGGTCGGATGGATTGCCCATACCCAGGTCGATAATATCCACCCCCGCCTGGCGCTTGGCCAGTTTCAGCGCATTTATTCGTCCAAACAGATAGGGGGGCAGACGTTTTATTCTTTGTGCCGGCTCAATCCGGTCATCCGAAGTCTGGTTATGAAAAGTGTCGATCATTTATTTAACGGTCTTTCTTTCTTTTAGGCAATTATTTTTTAAGTCTAACGTTCTTCTTTCACTACAATCGGATAGTCTATGCAAACCGGATGAATTTTCAAGGTATTTTCTTTGTCGTCAAGCCCAGGCAATGGTTATCGGCGGCTTTTCCGGAGCAATGTTCAATCCTCGAAAGGCAGGCTGGCGGAGTAGTTCGGCGCTTCTTTGGTGATCTGGATGTCGTGCGGATGAGATTCGTGGACCGAGGCGGCGCTGATGCGGACGAACCGGCTGCTCTTTTGGAATTCCTTGATGCTTCGCGCCCCACAATAGCCCATAGCAGCCCGGAGACCGCCGACGAGTTGATAGACGAATTCGCTTAGGCTCCCGCGGTACGGGACCCGCCCTTCGACGCCTTCGGGCACGAGCTTGCTGATCTCGGTCGAGCTGCTCTGGCCGTATCGTTCGGCGGAGCCTTTGACCATCGCACCGAGAGAACCCATACCGCGGTATTCCTTGAACTGTCTGCCCTTATAGATCACTAACTGGCCCGGGCTTTCTCTCAGACCCGCGAAGAGCGAGCCGATCATGACGCTCGAAGCCCCGGCGGCGATGGCCTTGGCGATATCGCCGGATTGCCGGATGCCGCCATCGGCGATAACGGGAATATTTTGCTTTTGTGCGATTTTGGCGCAATTCAGGATCGCCGATACCTGGGGCACACCGACGCCCGATATGATCCGGGTCGTGCAAATGGCGCCGGGGCCTATGCCGACCTTTATGGCGTTAGCGCCGGCGTCGATGAGGGCTTGGGACGCATCGGAGGTCGCGATATTGCCGGCAATCACATCGATATGATAGTTCGATTTGATCTTCTTGACCGTTTCGATCACGTTTTGTGAGTGGCCGTGGGCGGTATCGACGACGATAATATCAACATCTGCAGCGATGAGGGCCTCAATCCGTTCGTATTCGTGAACGCTAACCGCGGCGCCGACGCGAAGCCGGCCCCGTTGATCACGTGCAGAGATCGGATATTGCTGGACGCGGTCGATATCTCTCATCGTGATCAGACCGGCCAACTCGCCTTTATCGTTAACTAAAAGGAGTTTTTCTACCTTATGCTTCTGGAGAATTTCCTTTGCTTGTTCCAAGGTCGTCCCGGCCGGACCGGTCACAAGCTTGTCTTTGACCATAACCGAGCGGACCTCGGCTTCAGAGTCTTTGAGAAACTTCAAATCCCGGCGCGTCAGAATGCCGACGAGCTTTTTGCCTTCGACGATGGGGACACCCGAAACATTCTGTTCGATCATCAACTCCTGCGCTCTGCGAACCGGCTCATTTGGCGATAACGTCACGGGATCGAGGATCACGCCGTGCTCGGATCGCTTGACCTTGGCGACCTCCCGCTTTTGCGCCTCGATGGAAAGGTTTTTGTGAATGATGCCGATTCCACCTTCCTGGGCCAGCGCGATGGCCAGGGCCGCCTCGGTGACGGTGTCCATCGCGGCCGAGACGATGGGAATGTTGATCGTGATATTATCGGTTAATTGCGTGCGGGTGTCCGCCTGGCTCGGGACGAAATCGCTTTGAGCCGGAACCAGTAGCACGTCATCGAAGGTTATACCTTCGGCAATAATTTTGCTCGCGTCCATCGTTTGCTCCAGATAGTTAAAACGCTACATTCGCCTATACTATAAAATAGCGGATTGTAACAAAAAAATGAAAAATGTAAAACTTATTGACAAGATTAAAGTATTGGGCAGGATAAGCGGGCATGTCGGACGAAAAAAGAAAAATCCTCGTCGCCACGACCAATCCCGGCAAGATCGCCGAGTTGAGGGCGATGCTTAGTGGGGATCTGCAATGGTTGAGCCTCGCGGATTTCAGAGACATCCCGGAAATCGTCGAGGACGGCGCGACCTTCGCCGAAAATGCCCGTAAAAAAGCACTCGGCTACGCCGGAATCACCGGCGTTTGGACCATCGCCGATGATTCGGGCCTGGTCGTCGATGCCCTCGACGGCGCCCCTGGTGTCAAATCAGCACGATTCTCCGGCGATAAACAAGATGATGCCGATAGTCCAAAGGACTCCTCAGGGAGAACACTCATAGATCATCTGAACATTGTCAAGGTCCTGGAACTCCTGAAAGGTGTCCCGCAAGAGCAACGAACCACGCGATTTGTTTGCCGGCTCTGCCTTGCAAGCCCTGAAGACGTCCTCCTTGAAACGGGAGGAACGCTTGAAGGTCTGATAATCGACAAAAAAATCGGCGATCAAGGCTTTGGCTATGATCCGATCTTTTTCGTGCCGAACTTAAAGAAAACCGTCGCTCAACTCACTCGTGAGGAAAAAAACGCCATCTCCCACCGCGGCAACGCCATCCGAAAGCTCAAACCATTACTCGATGAGCTTCTGTTAGACAGTTGAAATTGATCATTACATACTTCGTGTTCGCTTCTGGATTCTCTCACGTATAACATCCCACGAGGAACCTTCGGTGGGATTTGTGTAGTACGCATCGAGGCGGTTGTCCAGCTCCCTCTTTTGATCGTCGGTTAAAATCACGGCTTCAGGCAACTCGATGATTCTGTCCAAGATATCCTCTTTAGCTAATCGAGTCATATATAATGATATACGCGATAGAACCTTAAAGGTCAATAAGGCGGATTAAAAGCAGTTATTTGTCATTTCAGGTTTCAAGGCCCAATAATTGTTTTCCCTTGACATCTTTACGGGGTATCTGTATTTGTCCTTTTTTAAATTTCTGCGTAAAAATGACCGATGAGTGGATTTATACGTATATAACCCCAGGGTAAGACCCTGACTGACATATGAAAGACTGACGAATATCTATGGCAAAATCGAGTTCATCCAAAAAATCCTTAGTCATCGTCGAATCGCCTGCAAAGGCCAAGACGATCAATAAATATCTCGGCCCGGGGTACGAAGTGAAAGCCTCGATGGGACACGTGCGCGACCTGCCGTCAAAGGGTATGAATGTCGATATCGACAACGATTTCGAGCCGACGTACGACATCATGCCCGGCAAGAAGCGCACCGTCACGGCTCTGAAAGCGGCCGCGAAGAATTGTGATAAGCTGTTTCTGGCCACCGACCTCGACCGCGAAGGCGAAGCCATCGCCTGGCATTTGGCGCAATTACTGAAGGTTCCGGAAGAGAAAACCTATCGCGT
>JAFGTG010000210.1 GCA_016934255.1 Sedimentisphaerales bacterium | reverse complement strand
TGCGGATGAGAGGAGTCGAACCTCCACTCCCATAAGGGAACAGGCACCTGAAGCCTGCGCGTCTGCCAATTCCGCCACATCCGCGGCATTTGCTTCGCTCATTCTATCGTTTCGAAGCCAAAAAATTATCGGCCCCTCCTATTGAGCAAAGCAGAGACCTTTCGAATAACTTATACCACACGTCCCTGCGAGACGTCAAGATTTTTCGTGTTTATCTGAACAACAAAAACGCAGGAAAACAAAAACAGACATCTCGTTATGAATTTCTGATTTTAACGTCTTATAAATCATTTTCGGCTATATAAGAAGAATTTGATTGGATCAAACCCACACACGATCTTCGCAAATTCGTAAATTTTACCTAAGCCCCCCCCATCCGGTTTCCGAAAGGATTAAGTAACCTAATGTTTGTTTTTAAGGGCTATTGGAGTATATTTTAATTAATGCGAGTCGGAGGTAAATGTCAGATCAATCAACGGGGTGGTTTTAGAGGACCGAGACAAACAGTGCGACGAATCCGTTCAACTGATAAAGCCCTCATAAAAACCGATATCCTGATAAACCGAAGATGAACACTGTACAAACGACAACTCAATTATTGAATCATATAGACGACGATTTGCCTTTTGGCGAACTGCTTGTTTCTAAAGGCCTGCTGAGCCAGGATGAACTGGTGAAGGCGCTAAACAAGCAACGCGAGCATGGAGGCCGGCTCGGTGAGCTCCTTCTTCATCTCAAGATGCTGGACGATAAGGTAATCACGTCCGCTTTGGCCGAGCATTTTTCGATGGAATACATAGAATTCGACGACGCCAAGCAAACGAGTCGGATCGATCGAAGCGTCGCCCGCATGTTGCCGGAAAGTATCGCGAAGAAATTCTGTCTCGTCGCGGTTTATGAGGAAGCGGGCAGTATTGTCGTCACGATGGCGGATCCGCTCAACGTCGTCGCCATGGACACCGTGTCATTGAGACTCAAGCGTAAGATCAAAGCCGCGATCAGCTCGCCCCGCGAGATTCGTAATGCCATTGAGTTGATCTATCATGGTTCGGACCTCGAAGAGCAACAGCTTCGCGACCTGGTGGAGATCGAAGTCGGCGGCTCCAATGTCGAAGAGGATATCGTTTTAGAAGACACGATGGAGCCGGAAGGCAACAGTGCGGACGCCGCGAATAAAGCCCCCGTGATCCGATTCGTGGACTTGCTGATGAGCCAGGCCGTCAAAACAAAAGCCAGCGATATTCACATCGAGCCCCAGGAGAAATCCACCGTCGTTCGGATGCGGGTGGACGGTGTGCTTCGGGACATGATTCCGCCCTCCCAAAAAATGCAGGCGGCGGTCGTCGCCCGGATTAAGATTGTGTCCCAGTTGGATATTGCCGAGCGTCGATTGCCGCAGGACGGTCGATTCAAAATGAAAGTCTCCGGCCGATCCATTGATGTTCGCGTCTCGACGATTCCGACCATCTACGGCGAAAAAGTCGTAATGCGTATCCTGGATACCTCGGCCGTGAAACACGACCTGGATCACCTCGGACTCGAACCCAAGCGTCTCGCAGAGTTCAAAGAAAAACTTTCACAACCACACGGCATTATCATTGTCACGGGTCCGACCGGCAGCGGGAAAAGCACCACGCTATACTCGGCGCTCAATTACGTAAAGGATCCGACGAAAAACATTACCACCGTCGAAGATCCCGTCGAATATCGTTTGGCCGGGATCAACCAGATTCAGGTCAAGCCCCAGATTGACCTTACGTTCGCGCGGTGTTTGCGGGCTATTTTAAGACAGGATCCGGACATCGTGCTCATCGGCGAAATTCGAGACAAAGAAACGGTTGAAATTGCCATCAAAGCCTCCTTAACGGGCCACTTGGTGCTAAGCACGTTTCATACCAACGACGCCGTCAGCGCCATCAGCCGGCTTCTTTATATGGGTATTGAACGGTACTTATTGGCCTCAGCCCTGAATATGGTCATTGCTCAACGACTGGTCAGAAGAATTTGCGACCAATGCAAAGAGCCTGTCACGCTGCCCGAAGACGCTCTTCGCCGTTTACAACTCGACGACAAGCAAGCGGAGAAAGCCGTTTTCTATCACGGTCGTGGTTGTTCGGCATGTGGAAACATGGGCTATCGAGGCCGATTGCCCATTTTCGAGTTCCTGGGTATAGATAATGAGTTGAGCGAAAAAATCATTACCGGCCAGACGGAATCCCAGATACGGGCCGCGGCGCGCCAGAAAGGGTATGAAAGTTTGCTTCAGGACGGGACGAAAAAGGTATTGCAGGGTTTGACCACGGCCGAAGAGGTGATCGGCGTGGCGGCGACGGGAAAAGATTAGTATTGAACGCCCGAAAGACCTTTGAGAAGGGATAAGTTAGACACATGAAAAGCTACGGGTATGTTGCACGAGACTTAACAGGGACACTGAAGAAAGGCCTATTACAGGCCGCGTGCTCCAATGAAGTGCTCAACCAGCTTCGCAAAAAGGGCTTCACCCCGATTTCCGTCAAGGAGATCTCCCTGAACGTCAAGAAAGCCAATCAACGAGCCCGTCGCAAACGCATCAAATCATCGGACCTGGCCACCTTGTGCTGGCAATTATCGACGATGCTTCAGGGCGGTATTCCGATTACGACCGCTTTGGATATTATCGGTGACGACACGGACAATATCATCCTTCGCGATATTCTCCATCAACTTTCGGATAAGGTCAGGAAGGGACAGCCGTTCTCGGAATGTATTGCCGAATTTCCCCGGGTTTTCAACCGGCTCTCCTGCGCGATGATCCTGGCCGGAGAAACCAGCGGTAATCTTGGGAACGTCGTGGGCAAACTGGCGGAATATTACGACAACCGCGACAAGGTCGCCAAGAAAGTCAAAGGCGCCATGGCGTATCCCTTGTTCGTGCTTTCGTTCATCACCCTGATCGTCATTTTTATCATGGCGTTTATTGTTCCGCGATTCCGAAAAATATTCGATCAGCTCGGCGGTACGATGCCCGCTTTTACCCGGGGATTCATGAGCTTTTACGATATGCTGGCCCACAATATTTTCTACATTGTTATAGGTTTCGCTTTTTTGATCGTCCTCACCGTTTACGTCACGAAACTCCCGAAAGGGCATTATTGGTTTAGTAAAATCAGTCTGAGGATCCCCCTGTTCGGCAAGATTATCAGCCATGCCTTCGTGGCCACGTTCTGCCGAACGACCTCGACGTTGCTCGTCGCGGGTGTCTCCGTGCTCGATGCGTTCAATATTCTCACGGGTATGACGAATAACGACATCATCAAAAACGCCATCTATCAAACGAAAGAGAATATTGAAGGAGGGTCCAATATTTCAGCCAGTATGAGCCAGGCGGGCTTTTTCCCGAATATGCTCGTCAAAATGATCCAGGTCGGCGAAGAAAGCGGTTCGACCGCCGGTGTGCTCGAGAAAACAAGCGAACATTACGAACGAAAAGTGGACACGGCGGTGATGGCCCTGATGAGCCTGCTCGAGCCGGTGATGATTGTAACGGTTGGCGCTATTGTATCCGTTATCGTGATTGCACTCTATCTGCCCATCTTCACGATGTCGGATATGTAACACGATTCTCTTCCATGATCGCGGGATATTCGTTGAAAATGCGCAAGAGAAAGTGAAGTTGCTCACGGATTTGACCGAAAATGTAAAAAGGCCGGGCGAGGTACTTGGCCGCGAGATATTAACCATATTGTTTTTGGAGAGATGAAAATGAACTTCAGAAAAGGTTTTACACTGGTGGAGCTGATGGTGGTGATTCTCATCGTCGGTATTCTGGCCGCGGTGGCCATTCCGCTCATGCAGGGCCGGATTGACAAGGCCAAATGGTCGGAGGCGAACGCTGCAGCAGGGACGATCCGAACAGCGGTGCGGGCCTATGCCGCCGAGACGAGTGTTACCAACGCTGCAACGGTTTGTGCCGGCAATACATGCGATGATTCGGATGTGCAAGAGGCTCTCGGTTTTAGCTCGACGGATTTGGATGGAACTTATTTCGAAGCTGACTGTTATGAGATTACCTCTGTCAATGCAAGCGGCATTGCAGTGATTACCGTCGATGGCAGTGCCAGCAGCAAGACCGGCGCTCCGACGGATAAGTATGTGCTTGCCGCAGATGGTACTTGGAGCAAGTCGGAAGCAGAAGAATAATCCAGACATGCATTCCTCTTGTCCCATTGTCATTGGGGTGGGGAGAGGGTATGGGAATATCACGTCCTATACACATCGTGCCTCGCCTGAAAAGGGTAAGTGATCGAGTGCGGAGGATCGCCAAATTGTTGAGGGGATTATGATTCTTAGGTTAATGATAGTGGCTGTAGTCAATTCGACAACAGCCACTTCGCATTGACCCTCGAGGAAGGTGAATTGAGTTATCCCTTCTGTCCCATTACATGTAAAAAGCGAAAGAATGAAAATGGGTACAAAACAAACCAAACATCGGCCGGGGGTTGCTTTAGTTGAGGTTATGGCGGCTTCAGCCGTTCTGGTCGTCGCCTCCGTGGGGGCATTAAGCTATGAATACCAGGCCTCCAGAAACACTCAAATCGCTCGTGCTCACATCGCAGCGACCCATATGGCCCAACTGCTCATCGAGGACTGGATGAGTACGGGCGGGACGGACAGCTACAACCCGACGGCACTGGGACTGGGATTCTCATCGGCCCTGGACATCCCCGCCGGTTTCACCCAGTTCGATGGAATGGGCACACCGCTGAATAACGGTGTCTATGCGATAACGATTAATGAGGTCCCGATGCTGGCGATGTTGACATATAACAATATCGACACCGACGAGGTGGCGCAAATCACGTTGCGACAGCTTGGGGTGATTGTGGAATTCGACGTCGTGCCAGGGCAAGACGCTCCTGACTGGGTGAAAAACGTTAAACCCGTGATTCTAACAACCTACGTCCGGGCGGATGCCGCAGGCGGGTAATAGCATTTCGAGCATAGCACGTCGTGTCATCCGGAACAAATTAGGTGAGAGACAAAATGCACAAGCCGATAAATCCAAAAAAGAGGCGGAGGAGAAACACCTTCCGTCCGGGTTTTACGATGGTC
>JAFGTG010000209.1 GCA_016934255.1 Sedimentisphaerales bacterium | reverse complement strand
TGGACCGAGCGAACGCAATTTCAGGAAGATCGCGCCCAGTTAAAATCCATCGGCCGGGATATCGTGACGGAATTGAATGAGTTGCTGGATATCCTGCCGGCGTCCGAGCATCGTCAAGATCAACGGCACCAATTGGCAGCTCTCAAAGAGTTCCTTGACCGGGATGATGTCGAGACAATGGTTCCATCCGTGTTCGAGCTTTTCGAATCTCTTTTAAGCGAGAGCCGTACCTCGGCGGTTTATACGGCGGATATTTTGGATCCCCAGGGACGGCGTCAAACAGTCCGATTGTTGCGTGTCGGCCAGAATGTGTTCGCTTATCATATTCCCGATACGTCGCGAGCCGCCATCGCCATTTCGGATCCCTATCAGCAAGGCGGCTTCCGCTGGTATGAAGGTCTGAATGAAGACATGCAGCAGACCGTTGTCGATGCGATCAACCGGGCGGAGAGTCAAGAGGGACTTTACTCGTTGCCCATCGATGTCACCGGTACGATAACGGCCACGACCGATCTTTCCAGTAAATCCCTTGAAGGGCGCTTCCGGTCCGGAGGTGTTGTGATGTTTCCGTTGGCCTTCGTGGCAGTGTGGCTGGCCTGTCTTATTGTCGAGCGGCTTTTCATTCTGTTGCGCGAGAGCCGCCATTCGCTGCGATTCTGCGAACGGATTCTACGTTTATGCGACGACGGCAACTTCAAGGAAGCCGAGCAACTCGCCAACAAGAGAAAAGGTATCGTCTCTCGGATTCTTCGGGTTTGTCTGGCGAACCGGCATCAGCCTCCGATGGTCCTGGACGACGCGATTCAAGAGGCCTTCCTCCATGAATTGCCGCGATTGGAGCGATTCCTGCCTTCGATTCGTATGTTGTCTTCGGTTGCCCCGATGCTCGGTCTGCTCGGTACGGTCACAGGTATTATTGCCACGTTCGATATGATTACCGTTGTCGGCGGCGGCAAACCCCGGCTGTTGGCGGGCGGTATATCCGAAGCCCTTATCACCACGGCCACGGGTTTGAGCATCGCCATCCCCGGATTGCTGGCCCATAGCTTTCTGTCCAGCAGAATCGAAGGGCTGATCGCCGACGCCGAACGATTTGCGGCGAGCTTGTCAAATATCTTAAAACAAAAGCAACCCACGTCTGCATCCAAAGGAGATAAAACCGGTGGCGCTAAATGAATCACTCATCGAGCTGTTTTCACGAGGAGGCCCCGTCATGTACGGCATCGCCGGGGTATCGCTCGTTGCGTGGTTTCTTTCACTGCGAACCTGGCTTTTGGCCGGCACTCTCCTCAAAAGACTCCAAAAAATGACCCACGGCAGGATGGGCATCACCCACCCATCCCTAAATTCGTTTGCCTTAACGACCCAAACTGTTCGCCTTGGCCGGGGCCTTTCCCTGGTGGGCACGCTCGCGGCTGTACTACCTCTGCTCGGTCTTTTAGGGACCGTCTTAGGTATGCTCCTGAGCTTCGAGGTGATTCAGGTTTACGGCACGAGCCAGCCAAGATTGTTAGCCGGGGGAATTGGCCAGGCGCTCATCACGACGCAGGCGGGGCTTTGGACGGCAGTGCCCGTGTTCTTTTTTCATCATATTATCCATCGCCGGGTGCGCCTGATTCGTAATGAAACAGACGTCTTCTTTCACGTTATGCAGACGACCAACGGATCGCCGATGCCTGAAATCCGACGAACGCGTCGCGCTGGAGAGCACTGATGTTTAAATCCGTACGTTCAAAAAGGGCATTGACGGCACAGGGCGAGATACAAATGACGCCTCTGATCGACATGGTGTTCATTCTGTTGATCTTCTTCGTCGTGACGACGAGCTTCGTTTCGGAGACGGGTTTGGACATTCAAAGGCCGCAGTCCAGCTCGTCGGAAACACTGCCGCATGAGAATATTCCGGTGGCGATCGGCGCGGACGGCCGGATTACCGTCGATGGCCAGAGGGTTGGGTTGCTCTCGATCCGCTCTTTCTTGCAGAAGCGACTCAGGATGCAGCCCGGATTGGCGGTGGTGCTTGTGGCGGATAAGGCGATTTCCGTGGATCGTGTCGTGCGGGTGATGGATGAGGTGCGAGCCGCGGGGATCAGTGAGGTCGCGTTGGCTACTGCAGCGAAGAATTAACAAACATTATGGTCATTAAATACATAGACGCATTCAACCGGGTGACAGCCTCATCCCGAAGGGATGGGGATGGTAGCAGGAAGGCCATCCCCAAGCTGCGCTTGAGGCTGCCACCCGATTTTAAGTGGTGCACTGAAGTGCACGTTTGACGGAAGAGTAGTATTAAATAGGCATGAGTAACGTCGAGAAAACATTTTCAAACGGACGGGCTTGCCTGTTGAGCGGTTTGGCGCTTCTTGTTGCGATTGGCGCCAATGTGCTGCTGTTTTGCATCCTCGCTGTGGCGCGAACGATGCCATCCCTGACCGAACCGGAGCCTTATGAGCCGGTGCGCATGATTACACTGGATTTGCCCGATCTGGCCACTGAGGAGACCGTGGTCCAGGATACCGTCATGGACGTTATCCATTTGAGTCCGGACGCGACGGATTCTGAAATGCCTCAGCCGGCGGCGCAGATGGCGTCATCGACGTTTCCCCGTCTGGCCGAGAGGCTTGCGGGCGTGTCCTTCAAACTGCCCGGATTGCCCGTCAATTCTTCGAACGTGACATTACTGAATCCCATAAAACCCGCGCCCGTCGGGAACGTTCAAAAGGCGGTCTCAGCTCCCAAGATTGATCGGTTTCCTTCGAAGATATCGGGATCGCCGCCGCGGTATCCTCAGTGGGCGCGCCGGGATGATTTAGAGGCGGTGGTGACATTGCGGTTCATCGTGACGGTGGACGGGACCGTGGAGGATATCCATATCCACGACATTCAGGGCGACGAGCG
>JAFGTG010000208.1 GCA_016934255.1 Sedimentisphaerales bacterium | reverse complement strand
GCAAGTCCCCAGGTCGATACCCATATCCATACTGAACCAACCCAGGACCGTGTCCAGTAGCACGTTAGACTCCTTTCTTATATATCCCTTAACTTCCCGTTTTTATCCCGACGAAAGGTCAAGGATTCCCGACCGGCCAAACCTCTATATAATGCGAAGGGGCGGCATTGTCAATAGCAATAATTCCGTGCTATTGCGGTATCGTGAAAAGCGTTTCGTACTGGGAATAACACGCGTAAGCAACATACCCCGCGGTGGCCAAAACGGCACAAAAAGCCATGGCCAGAATGACGGTGTAAAGATTGTCGGGTACGCTTATTTTTCTACCGCGACTCTGCAAAGCAGGACTCATAGTCTAACCTCGAAATGCAATGGACAAACGAGCCATTGCGTTATTACAAATTCGTGCTGATCTTATCATTCACCTTAGGCTGGTTCTGCGCGCCTTCTTTCAGAAGATCCAGCCAGCCGGTCGCCTTCTCAGGCAGAACGTCGATAATCACAACGTTGCAAATAAACTGTTCGCCGCGCGTGGCGTGGAACGTCATTCCCTTGGTGACGCCGTCGGCCTGACCGAGGGATATTTCCGCCAGACACTCCTGCAAATTCACATCGGTGATCACGCCCTGCAGGTCGATATCTTTAGCCGGGGCCGCCACGCGGGCCGGCTCCCCCATCGCCGTGACCGGTTCGGTCGGAGCGGTGATCTTGCCGTATTCCTTTAAAGCCTGATTGAGCCGATTCTGCAATTCGGTCTTTTCTTCGAGCAGTTGCTTCGATTTGTCTTCCAGCACACCGATAATCGCGATTTTTTCCAAAAGGGCGGCCGTCGTCGCCTCGTGCTCCGAACGTTCGGTAATCAGCTCGGCCCGGATCTGCTTGAGTTCCGCTTGCGCGCTCGCGGCCAATCCGTTATTGACTTCGAGTCTTTTGGAGAAATCCTGGACCATCGTTTCCCATGTGTCCTCTTTACGCCGGGCATCATCTCGGTCGATTTGACACTGCTTAAGATCCGCACTCAACGTACTGATTCGCCGCTCCAGATCCGCAATCTTATTGTCTAAAGCCAGCTTTGTCTGCTCCGTTTCATCCTTGAGGTTATTGAAATTTCTCTCGGCACTGTCCGCCCTTTGCTCGGCGGCCTTGAAACGACTCTGCTGATTATCAAATTTCTCTTTATAATCTGTCGCATTCGCAACGTATGTCACGACGATGCCGCAGAGAAAAATCGAAGCAAGTGTCAACAAGACGATTAAAACCTTTGTCAGTGTACTCAAAACAACCTCCTTTCACCGAATCTGTGTATTCTTTTCACGACACCTCTGATCAATCCCGAAAGGTGGGATATCAAAAACCCATCACTGACGTCGTACGTATCAGTCATCCGACGCCCATCATTCACAAATGCCCGCGTGGAAGTACTCTATCCACCCACACTTCGGCATCCATATATATAATACAATTCTACGCTTAAAACCTGGAAAGGTCAAGCTAAATCTGGCAAATAGCCTAAATTAAAATGCCAAATCGTCGGTGGAAAGGGGTGCGTCTGATAAGATGCCGTTTTTCAGGGCAGACTATCTCTTTAGAGTCTGAAAAACGGCCTTAGCCGCTGCGATACGGACATATTTTGACTCATTTTTCAGCAAGAGGGGCAAATATTTTGTGAGCGCCGGCGTGCCGATATGGCCGATTGCCAGCGAAGCCAGTATATGAACCCGCTGGGCGTCGATTTTGTCCATACCGGCGGTTAGATTCTTCTGGAAAACTTCAAGGACTTGCGGCTCGCCGGTCGGATCCCCAAGCATACCGAGTTGCTCGGCGGCGACCAATCGGACCTCCAGGACCGGATCTTCCAGCTTCGTGGCGATTATATCTCTGGCTTGCCGGGTCCCCAGGGCGCCGATGGCCCGGAGTCCCAAAACCCGATCGTCGGCGTAAGCACTTAAGATAATCGCCCAAAGCCTTTGCAAAATGTCCTCGTCGCCAAGCTTGGCGCGGGCCTCCATCGCCTGGAACCTCACTTTTTCGCTGGAATCTTTGTCTTCCTGGGCCCTTTTCAAAACCCTTAACGCCCCCCGGTCCCCAATTTTACCCAACAGAAAGGCCGAGTTGGCTCTGACTTCCTGGTCCGGACTTTCGATCGCTTTGCGAATCACTTCGAGATACTGCGTCGCCCCCAGACGGCCCATGGCATACGAAGCAGCGATAATAACGTTGGAATCGGGATCTTTGAGCAACGGAGTCAGCATCCTTTGTGCCGGGACGTATTGCAAGTCCCCCACCGCCAGGGCGGCCGCATAGCGCACCGGAACGATCTGATCCTGTAATAACCGCTGGACCAGGGGCATCAATTCCACACGTCCGGTCGTGGCGACCACTTCAATCGCATTGACGCGCGCCACAGCGTCCACGTCGGTCAGAGCCGTCTGGACCACGTGGTGAGCTTCCTGTTCGAGAGAATTGACCTTTGAGTCAATTTCGTCCGATAATAATGATGACAACGGATCTTGGCAGCCGGAGATCGAAACAATCAGGCCGGAAATAAGCACGGCACGAAATATCAGAATGACTTTTTCCTTCCGTCTATTTTCCATGTGACTTCCCTGCCAAGTAAATTTTATTCTTATGATTCCAGATATCTACACAAAGATAATACTCGTGAGTTCTGTAAAATTGAAGGTTTGGCATACTTTTGGAAAAAAAATCTGTTTTTAGAATTTTTCTTTCTAAAATTAGAATGCCTAAAGATTGACTGAGTTGAATAACATTTGTTTCATATCATATCCGATACAAACCTCGATTATTTTTAGAAAATCAAGAAACAAAATTTTCTAAAATAATTTATGCCTAACCTTCAATTTTACAGAACGAAATAACCACCCTATTATGAGCAGAACCACAACGGTCTCACAACAGTAATCCAGCCATTCGCCGTATTTACTGAAAAAAGTAGCCCGGCTGTCGATGGGTATTCGATCCATGAACCATCCGGCCATGCCCTTCCGGTCCATCGCCTTCTCCGGCAACGTCCCTTGAACGTATCCATCCCTGATGCGCCCGAGGCTGTCGATCATGCAGCTTATGCCGGTATTCACACTTCGCACAACAGCCAGACGATTCTCAACCGCCCGGAAAGCACACACCGCGGCGTGTTGGGGCAATTCCATACTGGGCTGAACGTTATCATTCTTAAAACGAACGAACCAGCCGTCATTACTAATATTAATAAGCCAGTGGATGCGTTTGCGTCCGTTTTCATCCAGCGCAAAGGTCCGTGCGATCTCAGGCACCGTCCCCTCATAGCAAATAATGACCGCAAATTTGTATTGCGGCTTCGGCTCCTCACTCTGTTCCCCGACCATATCGAATATCGTATAATGGGTGCCGTAGTCGAGCGAATAATCGAAATCGTACGGGATGAACTTAACCTTCATCAGCAACTCATAGAACCAGGCCATGCTCCGCCGGAGCGGCAGCACTTCCCCGAACGGCACGAGATGGATTTTGTCATATCGCTTGTCGTCCTTCTGTCCGTCGGGTTTGTATAAAAACGCCGAATTATACTTCGCTTGATAGATTTCATTATCCTTCTTCTGAACTTCACTACCATAGGCGCCCACCAGAACATAGGCATTATTTTCGGCATGTTCTCTCAGCGCTTTGTCGAGGGCCTTATGACTATCGGCCGAGCGAAGCCATTGCCACATGTCCGTATCCAGGATGGCCTGGACCATCGTCTCGGGCCAGACGATCAATTCGGCCCCCGCCTGCCCGGCGGCTTTACTTTTTTCCATCAAGCCGTCGAACAGTGCCTGTCCCGACTCGAACGTCTCCTTGACCGACTGCGGGACATTCGACTGCAGCGACGCCGCCATCGGTCCTTCCGTAACACACTCATCCGACTGGCGAATCCTCCATCGGCCATAGGCGATACTGGCGATCAGGACGCCTGCGACCAATACCACTGAAAACGCAAGACGAGGGACGAAAGGACGATGGACGATGGACGTATGATCCTTTGTCCTTTGTCGAACTGCTATAAACAGTTCGGCGATCATACCATTCACCATCGCGACCAAAAAGGAAACGCCGCCGGCTCCGAAGAGATCGGCGATTTGAATAATCGTGGTATTTTGATACTGGCTATGCGCCAAAAAACGCCAAAAAAAACCGCCCAGGAAAAAACCCTGCATCCGTTCGATCCCGACGATCAACACCGCCGATGCGATGAACAACGGCACTCTTTTCTTGCGACAAAAACGAAAGCACAACGCTAGAATAGACCACAGCAAACCGGTATAAATGCAAAATACAAGCCAGCCGGCAATCGTCACCGGGGCCACCCAGTACAGGTTAACCATCCAATAAACTACGCACGTCACGTAGCCGACAACAAACAAACGGCGCGGCTTCGCCTCCGGCGAGCACGCCACGATAAACGGCCCCCACGCCACCCACGCCAATAGTGAGAGGTTGATCGGCGCCTGAATCACCGTCAGCAGTGCGGCCGTGGCCAAAAACGGCAAAAAAGAAGATAGAATTGAGAATTTAGAATGGAGAGGTCTGGTTTGCGTATTCCTCATACCAAATCCTCTAAAGCCGTTACGATTTCTTTGGCACTG
>JAFGTG010000207.1 GCA_016934255.1 Sedimentisphaerales bacterium | reverse complement strand
GCTCAGATAGCCGACGATCACCACGACGATGGCAATGGCAATAAAGCCGATAAAAATTAACGGTTCCATAGTCTATTCCTCTTCGAGCATTTCCATTACTATACAGGGTCTCGGTCGAAGTCTCAACTCTAAGTTTCTATGGTTGCGGTGGAACGTTGGTATGAGTAGAATAACGGCCCTGAAATGTATGGATCAAATGAGGAGTCATACTATGACGCATCGGTGTTATCACATGCTGAGAACGGTTTCGGTCATTGTTTGCCTCTGCCTGGGTGCGGCGATAGCCGGGGCGAAGCCGTCAGCGAAGGTAGGGGGGTATTTATTTGCCCATATGATGAAAAAAGATTACGGCCGTTTATACTATTCGGTCAGTAAGGACGGCCTGCACTGGACACTCCTCAATAATGGCAAACGAGTCCACAAGGATTACCGCGGCCATCCCGATATCATGCGAGGCCACGACCGGCGTTACTACCTTCTCGGCAATCCTCCCGAGAAGGGCGACGTGCGTATATGGGTTTCGTCCGACCTGGTGACCTGGACGCATTTACGGGACTTCGTCCCGGATATGTCTGATTTTCGCGGCTACGAAGGCCCGGGCCCCTGGCACGGGGCGCCCAAACTCTTCTTCGACGAAACCACGAAGACCTATCTGCTGACGTGGCATTTCTCGAACGCCCAAAAACTCAAGGAAAAGCCGGAGAATTACTGGAGCGGGATGAAAACGTTCTATGTGACCTCGAAGGACCTGGTCACTTTCAGCAAAGCCCGGCGTCTGTTATCGTTCGACATGGCAACGATTGACGTGATCGTTCGCAAAGACGGACCGACCTACTATGCGATTATCAAGGACGAGCGTTATCCCTCGAACGACTGGACGACCGGCAAGACGATCCGCATCTGCTCGGCGCCGTCCCTCACGGGGCCGTATTTCGGGCTTTCCGGGCCGGTCACACCCAACTTTCGCGAGGCGTCCACGTTGATCCCGCGGCCGGTCGGCAAAGGCTGGTACCTGTACTACGAACAATATCCGGGCGTATCGTACGGCTGCTCCACCGCGGCTTCGCTGGAAGGGCCGTGGTACGAGTTGTACGTCAAGGACTACGAAGTGACACCCAATGCACGTCATGGGTGTATGCTGGCCGTCACACAGGATCAATACGACGTCATCGTTGCCGCTTATGGAAAGAAGAAGTAACGGATAGCAGGGAGTTCATCATGAATAGAATTCATGTTTGTTTATTGCTACTGATTATGATTCCTTCGGGGCTTTTCGCTGAGAGCTCACGTATTCAGCTCTTTCTCGATGCTCAGTGTCCTCAGGCAGTGTTTACCTGCGAAGAGATTCAATCTTCGTTAATAAAGAGAGGGCGAGGCATCGAGCAATACGATCTGACGCAATTGGGCCGAATAACGAAGGCCACAAGTATTATTCTTGTACCACGTTCAAATGCGAATGCCATCCGCAAAATGGAATCGGAAGGTGTACACCCATCGGGGACATTGAAAAGCGAGGGCTATAGTCTGCGCACCTCATCGAAGGACGGTCGAACCACCTATTGGGTGGTCGGCGCCGATGTGGCCGGTGTGATGTATGGAGGATTGGAACTGGCGGAAGTGATCCGAGTCGATGGGCTTGAAGCGGTCATCGATGTCGATCACAATCCTTATATGGCGATGCGCGGGACCAAGTTCAATATCCCGCTCGACGCCCGCACGCCCAGCTATAGCGATGTGTCCGATGCGGCGCAGCATAATATCATCGAGATGTGGAGCTTTGATTTCTGGAAAGAGTACATCGACGCCCTGGCGCGATATCGATACAACTTTATTTCGCTCTGGAGTTTGCATCCGTTTCCTTCCCTGGTGAAGGTGCCGGACTATCCCGATATCGCTTTGGATGATGTGAAACGGTCAACCGTTCAGTGGAAGGAAAACTACGATCTTTCCGGAAGAGGATTCGATAACCCTGAGATATTGAATAACCTTGAGACTCTGAAAAAGATGACCATTGATGAAAAGATCGCGTTCTGGCGGAAAGTCATGCGGTATGCTAAAGATCGGAATATCGATTTTTATGTTGTCACATGGAACATCTTCATCAATGGGACCTATGGTAAATATGGTATCACCGATGAGATTGATAATAAGACCACTATCGATTATTTCCGCAAGAGCGTTAGGCAGATGTTTCTCACCTATCCCGA
Organism: Sedimentisphaerales bacterium; assembly: GCA_016934255.1. Taxonomy (GTDB): domain Bacteria; phylum Planctomycetota; class Phycisphaerae; order Sedimentisphaerales; family Anaerobacaceae; genus JAFGTG01. Next base: position 3,083 of record JAFGTG010000207.1, on the reverse strand, counting down.
TTTGAAAGGCATCGGCCTGACGACGGGCGAGAACATGCCTGGCGCCAGCTTCTCGCAAAAGGAGGATTGGGCGTTTAAAACCTATGCCCAGGGCGTGCTCGATGCGGCGAAGGCACAGCCGGGTCGTAAGATAACCTTCATACATCGCCAGCATCAAACCGGAGCGAAAGATATCGCTCAAAAGTTTTCTCCTTTAATTGAACATGAGGATATCGAGTTCATCTTCAGCTTCAAATACGCCAAGGCGCATGTGTACAGCTCAACGACGCAACCTTATCATCCCGGGTTCGTCAAAGATATCCAGGATGAAGGCGATCTTAAAACGATCTGGACACTGCGCAACGACGATGTTTATCACTTCCGTTGGGGAGCGCCGGATTTCGTTCGTGAGTTCATTCAAAATATTCCCCATGATGTATCCAGAGGATTCTATCTGGGTTCGGATCAGTATATCTGGGGACGGGAATTCCTGAGCATCGAGCCAGAGACGCCTCGTCAAATTGAAATCGTCAAACATTGGTTCCATTGGATGATATGGGGGCGGTTAGGCTACGATCCGAATCTGACTGACCAACGCTTTATTAAGATTTTGCATGAAAGGTATCCGAACGTTCCGGCGGCGGAATTGTTCGCCGCCTGGCAAAGCGCCTCGATGGTGTATCCCTTGACGACGGGTTTCCACTGGGGGGCTTTGGATTTTCAATGGTATATCGAGGCGTGCAGGAGCCGCCCCGGTCCGGCTCAAACGCAAACCGGCTTTCACGATGTCAACCGCTTTATCACGCTGGAGCCTCATAAGGGAACGGATAACATTTCCATCCCCGACTATGTCAAGAGCGTTGTCGCGGGGAAGGAACCTTCGGGCACGACGCCCATCGAGGTCTCCGAGCAGATTCACCGTCACGCCGACCGGGCGTTGGCGATCCTCGACGGACTATCGCATGACGATAACAAGGAATTGCGTTTGACCTTAGGGGACATCCGTGCGATGGCTTACATGGGCAAATACTACGCCCACAAGATACGCGGCGCTACGGAACTTGCCTTATTTCGCGAGACGAAAAGGCCCGAACATCAAAAAGCCGCCATCCGTGAATTGACGAAGGCGGCAGAATTCTGGCGTCATTACGTCTCGACCGCGTTGAGTCAATATAAGAATCCATTATGGACCAACCGCGTCGGCCATTGCGATTGGCAGAAACTCACACAGGAAGTTGTAAACGACATCAAAATCGCCGGCGGCAACGTTCCGTAAGGATTGAGGATATAGAGGAAGTCATTCAAAGATGATATGACATATAAAGATTTGTCATTCCCGCGAAAGCGGGAATCCATTTCGTACGTTGCGTTTATGGATCCCTGCCTTCGCAGGGATGACAACAAGAATAGTTCAATAGGAGTCGGTAATGTTTTGATATTTGGTTGTGAATGATCGACGTGTAGGGTGGGGCTAGCCCCACCTTGGAAGTAATCAAAGTCAGATTTACACGATGATAATAGTGCGGAGAATAAACAATGGGACTGGATAGTGTCGAACTCGTTATGGAATTTGAAGAGACCTTTGGTGTCGAGTTGAAGGATCAGGAAGTTGTTAATATTTATACACCACGTATGGTTGGTGATTTGATTTACTCAAAACTTAAGGCAACGGAAGAAGGTGTATGCCAAAGTCAACGAGCCTTCTATATGCTTAGAAAAGCATTTTTAGAGATGTTTGCCGTCGAAAGAAAATCAATTACTCCTGATATGCGATTTAGATATCTGATTCCGAAATCACAAGAGAAAGAGGTTTGGGAGCGTCTCCGAGCCGCCATCTCAGCACGAAGCTGGCCTTCACTGGTGCTGCATTTACGGATGTCACGACTTCTCATCGCCGTCGGCTTGGCCATAGTGTGTATGTCAATCTTTGTTACGATATTCATATCTTTGTTGGGTTTTGTCGGCGGGATCGTTATCGCCTTTGTGTTTCTATGGATCACGAACAAATTGACACCTCCTTACCGGAACTGTATTTCATCCCAATTCACTACCATCAGGGATTTGGTTCCCTATGCGATAACGTCGGATAATATGACATGGACTCGCGAGCAGGTCTCATCCCGAGTGAAGCACATTGTGATGGAACAACTCGGCGTCAAAGAGTCGAATTATACCGAGGATTCACGCTTCGTTGAGGATTTTGGAATGGATTGATAGCTTTGATTCTACGTTTGGAACTGAATAGTATTTTAAAAAGAGGAGTACTTCGAGTGAAGACAGTAATTTTTATCATGACGTTTGTTGTTTGTATGGGTGGGTGTACGAGTGCGTCTTATGATGCAGCGTATTGGACGGATGGGCATGTGATTGAACGGGGGATACCGGTTCCGTTGTACGATCATCCGGGGAATATATTTCTGGATACGGAGACGGTATGGGTGAAGGTGCCGGACGAGACGCCGAAAGAAACGAGAAGCTGGCGGGCGTTGGATGATACGGGCAAAATCGTCTGTAATGGTGAAATTTCAGAGTCTTCTTCCGGTTTGCCTGGGCAGATTCGATTGGGCCGATTGCCGGTGGGGTGGTATCGAGTCGAGTTTCTGGGTGAGCAAGGAGCTTGCCTGCATTGGACGACGACGGCGGTGCTAAAAAAACTCGCCGCACCGGTGCCACAGGATTCGCCGGTCTGTGTCGATTCCGCCACGGCGTGGTTTGCCAAAAATCAGCCGGATAATCAGGAACGATTCGCGTCACTTGCGGCTTTAGCGGGGGTGAACTGGATACGCGACCGGCTAACCTGGCGGGAGTTGGAGCCGAAGTCGGGTGAGTTTGTGACGGCCGAAACGACGTATGATACCTCGGCGGCGATCCAGAAACGTCACGGGTTGAAAGTCTTACAGGTTTTTCACTCGACGCCGGACTGGGCGTGGGAGTCCGATCTGGACGGCGAGCGTCCAGGGGGACGGTTTGCACGCGATTTGCGACATGTGTATCGGTTTTGCAAGGCGATGGCCGAGCGATTTCACGGACAGGTGTATGCGTGGGAGCCGTGGAACGAGTCGAACGTCAGCACGTTCGGCGGGCATACGGTCGATGAGATGTGC
>JAFGTG010000206.1 GCA_016934255.1 Sedimentisphaerales bacterium | reverse complement strand
GTTTCGTTGGGTTCCCTGGAGAAACGCCTGGAGGGCTGGAAAGCCGCTATGGCGAACGGACACGAGATCGGTAATCATTCACTCGTCCATCCTTGTTCAGGTAATTTTCCGTTTTCTCGCGACAAAGCCCTGGAAGATTATACGTACGATCAGATGCGCTCCGAGCTTCAAGAGGCGAGTGACAGGATTGAGGATCTGGTGGGTGTCAGGCCGGTATCCTATGCGTATCCCTGTGGGCAGAAATATGTGGGGCGCGGGCGAAACTTTAGAAGCTATGTGCCGCTGATCGCAGAGGAGTTCCTGAGCGGGCGCGGTTGGATGAACGAATGGGCGAACGACCCGGCCTTTTGCGATTTGGCGAACCTGATGGGCGTCGAGTTGGACGGCAAGAGCTTCGAGCAGGTCAAACAAGTAATGGACCGAGTCCTTAAGGAGGGCGGTTGGCTGGTTTTTGCCGGTCACGAGATCGGCGACGAAGAGCGGCGTCAAATGACTTTAACGTCAACGCTTCGGGCCCTTTGCGAATATGCTCAAGATCCCGCTAACGGTATATGGCTCGACACGGTCGAAAATATCTCTCGTTATATCATCGAGCAGCGTTCCGCCTCAAGCTTAGCTGATGCGAGTGTAACAATCCAGCGATGAACCTAAAGAAGACGCGCGCGGTGGAGATCATATCGCAGAACCGCAACGTTTCAGTGGGCCTGGTCAATCGACCGAAAGGAGCAGGACGATGTTCAAGCGGAAGCATTCGGGGAATCTGTCCGTTCTGGTTTTCCTTCTTATGATTCTTGCGGTGACCCATCTTCATGCCGCCGACTATTTCGTCAATAAGCGTGGTGCCGATCGCTACAATGGACGCAGCCGGGAAACTGCTTTCCTGACGATTCGGAAAGGCATCGACACGCTCAAACCCGGTGACACGCTGACGATCGGACCGGGGGAGTATTTCGAGAATGTAAAGCGTGAGAATCTCGGCAGCCTGGACGCGGAGACCGTCATCCGGGCGGAAATCCCCGGCACGACGTTGCTGCGCGGCGACGTTCCTTCGCCCGAATTCAAGAAGGTTGACGGATACCACTTCATCTACGCCGCGCGGTTCGGTCGGAAGCCGAATGCCATTTTTGAGCATAACACGATGCACACGTTGCTCGCGAAGGCGAATGTTGCGGAACTCGAGTTCGATCCCGGCTTCTTTTACTATGATGGCGACTCCAAGACACTTTATATCTCCAATCGGAACCTGACGCCTCCGGACCAGTGCCGTTACACGATATCCGTGAATGAAAACAACGGCCTTGATCTTAGCCATCCCAGGCGGGTTGTTATCGAAGGATTGGCGGTGACCGGGTTTCATCCCGGGTGGGGCATTTGCCTCTCCGCTCCGGTTTCGTGCGTGGTCCGTGACTGTGTCTGCTTCATGAACAGTGGCGGCATCACACTTCAACCCACCGAACATAGCGCGGGGGACGATTGCGGATCTGATAACCTGATTGAAAACTGCGTGTGTTACGGGAACAACTTTGGCGGGATCGTCCGCTACGTCGCCCAAAATGACGTCATCCACAACTGCTACACGTACAAAAATATCCGCGAAGACGATGAACATTTCGGCATTATGCATTACCACTCGATGAAGGGACCGCTCCTGATCAAGGACAATATTTCCTGGGGCCAGAACTTCGACTTTTCCGTCAAGCCGGGCGGTCGTCAGGAAACTCTGGAAAACTGCGTTGGGCTGGGATACGTACGGATTTCCCCCAACAAGATGGTCCACAACCTGCTCGGCGGCGGCAACGAGTATGACCGCGGGTCCACAAATGCGCCTGCCGACACCGTTCTCTTTCTGCGCGAAAAAGACGTGGACAAGGATTTCGAGTTTGCCGATTCGCTCAACCTCGACTTCCGGCTTCAGCCCGATTCGCGGTTCCGCGGCACGGCCCCCGATGGTCATGATCGCGGGGCGTATCCATACAAGGCCAATATTTTTTATGTCTCGCCCACCGGAGACGATGGGGCCGATGGATTGTCCATGCGTAAATCATGGCGCACGCTGGAGCGTGCGCTCGAGGGCCGGCGTCCGGGCGATACGGTTTATCTGGCCGAAGGCAAGTACGCGGCGGCGCCTTTGAACGAAACGCGCGACGGGAAATCGCCGATCCGAATCTGTGGACGCGGTCGCGGAACGGTTGTCATTGCGGGCAAACAGTTTCTAACCGGCGGCGCGGGGATTGTGCTCGAACGCCTTAATTTCGCCGATGGCGTAGTCCTGGAGAACTGTCGTGACGTGACCTTCAAAAACTGCACGTTTTTCGGTCGCGCGGACGGACTATGCGGGAATGACGTCAAGAATCTGAAAGTCACCCACTGTGTCTTCGCAGGCGTGCCTTTGAATTTGACGAGGAGCGATGGCGTGATGCTGAGTGGAAATCTTTACGCCAATCCCGGCAGACCCGCTATCCGGCTCGACGCGGAGAGTTCGATCCGTTATTCAGACTACAACAACTACCAGAACGGGGCGCAACGCTGGGAAGTCAACGGCGCTACGTGGTCCTTCGCTGAATTGAAACGGCGGCAGCATGACCTTTATTCGCAGAAAATCACCCCTAAATTTATCGTGGCGAAAGGCGCTCCACGTCTCTCGAATGAGGTTTTGTTCAAGAGCGTTGGCCCGAGCAGCACGGCATTGGGTATTCATCACGAGTACGATGCCGCGCCGGAAACATTGGGACTGGTCGGCCCGTTCCTTCATTCGACGAGCAACACCAC
>JAFGTG010000205.1 GCA_016934255.1 Sedimentisphaerales bacterium | reverse complement strand
TCACACGATGTGTATCTGGGTGAGGATTATCAGACCGTCAACGAAGCCACAACGGATTCAGACGTGTTCCGGGGCAACCAGGGCGAGACGTTTTATATCGCCGGCTTTCCCGGATTCGCTTATCCCGACGGCCTTGTCTCGGGCACGACTTATTATTGGCGCATCGACGAGGTGAATGCCAACCATCCGGACAGTCCCTGGAAAGGCGAGGTCTGGAGCTTTACGGTTCCGCCTAAGACGGCGTATCAACCCGATCCGGCCGACGGCGCCGAGTCTGTGGATCCGGAGAATGTCACCCTGACCTGGACGTCGGGTTACGGCGCCAAGTTGCATACGGTCTATATCGGCGACGATCTCGATACGGTCGCGAATGCCACCGGGGGTGCTCCAAACGGTTTCGCATCGTACAAACCCAACTCGCTCGAATTGGAAAAGGTTTATTACTGGCGCGTCGATGAGTTTGATGGTACCGGTACTTATAAAGGCGAGGTCTGGAGCTTCTCGACGCTGGGCGCCGTTGGAAGTCCGCAGCCGGCGTTAAACGCCACCGATGTGGCGATGAATACGATTCTGAGCTGGACGCCGGCCGACAGCGCCGCCTCACACCGGCTCTACCTCGGGACGGATAAAGACGCCGTGCGTGCCGCCGGCGCCGGCTCGCCCGAAGCCAAAGGCTCCATAGCCCTTGGTGCTGAGAGTTACGATCCGGGATTGCTGGAGGCGGACGCGACCTACTACTGGCGTGTGGATGAGGTGGATAACCAGGGCAATACGTCAAAGGGGCCGATCTGGGTCTTCACGACGGGCGAATTCCTCGTCGTGGAGGATTTCGAGAGCTATACGGACGATGACACAGCGGGTGAAGCGATCTGGCAAACCTGGATCGACGGCTATGGTATCGCCGATAACGGCGCGCAAGTCGGCTATTTGATGCCCCCTTATGCCGAGCAAATTCTCGTCCATAGCGGTAGCCAGTCGATGCCGCTCCTGTATATCAATGACGCCGGCGTGGCGAACTCGGAAGGATCGATGACGTTAACGGCACCGCGTGACTGGACAATGGCGGGCGTTGCGGAATTGTCACTCTGGATCCGAGGCGCAGTAAACAACGCACTGGAACCCTTGTACGTCTCTGTGGCCAACAGCACCGGTACCCCGGCGATCGTGGCTTACAGTGACGCCGGAATCGCCGGGCTCCGGAGTTGGACCGAGTGGCGCATCGCGTTACAGGCTTTTGCGGACCAGGGCATCAACCTCGGCAATGTGGATAAAATCGCGATTGGCGTAGGCAGCAAAGGGGGGGCATCCGCCGGCGGGACAGGAACGATGTATATTGATGACATTCGGTTGTATCGACCCTAAGACGCTATGAGTGATTTGTAACCGCGTTTGTTTTAAATAGTGTTGAAATCGGGATCTATGCTGAATGAATCGGCATAGATCCCGATTCTTTTGCAATTCATTAGGGGTCAGGTTTATCTTTTTGCTAGATTCATTAGGGGTCAGGTTTATCTTTTTGCTGTGGGGAGAATTAACAGTATTCGCCTTGCCCCATAGGTGGAATGATTTGGATATCCAATCCTTCGGCATCGCTCAGGACGGCGAAATGAGTTGCCGGCTCTCGGCTTTTCGATATCCGGTGACGACGATATCGCCACCCGGTTGGATTTCGGTTATCGCGTACGCATTGTTTTCGGCGCCGGTTCCTTCGATGAGTGCTTTCAGTGTGTAATAGTGAATACCGGCGATATTGTTATAGCCGCCCGCGTGATGATGGCCCTGGAAAACGGCGAGCACCTTGCCCGACGCTTCCAGAATGCGCCGGACGTCGGCGGCGTTGTTGATATAGACCTTACGAAAACACATGTCAGTTGGATTTTATTCACCCACCGGTTATTTTACATCTCGGACTCGAAATAACCAGTCTTTCAACGGATTTCATGGAAAGAAGGGCCAAATTATTGCATTTTTACAAACACTTTCTTATCATCATCGTACTGAGACGTACTGGATCGCCTAAGAGCAACCGGTAGGTAACGTCATCGTAAAAAGAAAGGAACCCTATCATGAAGAGAACGACCTTTTTTTCAATATTACCGGCGATGATTGTCCTTGTTGCAGGGGTGCGCGGGGCGGATTGTCCCCGATTCCGCGGGCCGGACGGTGATGGACTCTTTCCGGAAAGCGGTTTACTGAAGCAATGGCCCCAAAGCGGCCCGAAGCTCGCCTGGTCTATCGCCAAGCTGGGACAGGGTTTTTCTTCGGCGGTTGTGGTGGATGGAACGATTTATGTGACCGGGATGGATGCCCAAAACGAAGGATATCTGATCGCTTTGAATCTGGATGGCTCGCCCAAATGGAAGGTCCCGTATGGCCTGGAAATACCCAAAAAAGGTCCGGCGGTTGCGGGTACGCGGGGGACACCGAACATAAACGGCGGTCAAATATTTCTCATGACCGGTTATGCAAAGCTGATCACGTTCGATTTGAAGACCGGTAAGTTAATGAAAGCCGTCGATTTGTTGGAGTTATCCGGAGCCAAACAGGCGCGATTCGGTTTCGCCGAGTGCGTTCTGATCGACGGGAGAAAGGTGATCTGTACTCCCGGAGGTCCCGATGCGTCACTGATGGCCCTGGATAGGAAGACGGGGGAGAAAATATGGCAAACCAAGGGGCTTAGCCAGGAGGCGGCCTATTGCTCGGCCAGGCTTATCCGGTATGGGGGTCGGCGGTTTATTATTACTTTAATGAAGGAAGGGATTGTGGCTGTCGATCCGGAAACGGGAAAAATGCTCTGGCAACACGAGCAGCTTAATCGTTACGGCGTCCGGCCGACTCCGCCGCTCTATGCCGACGGGTGTATCTATTTCTGTGCGGGCGGCGGATCGGGCGGCGTCCAATTGGCTCTGGCAGACGACGGCCTGGGTGTGACCGAGAAATGGACGGACAAAACGCTGGATCCCCAAATGCACGGCGTCGTTTTGGTCGATGGGTGCATTTACGGAACAGCCCAAAGCGCCAACAGAGGGCTTGTATGCCTGGATTGGAAAACGGGCAACGTAATGTGGAACGCGCCGGAAGTGAAAATGGCTTCCGTGGTCAGCGCTGACGGGATGCTTTATGTTTATGGCGAAGATGGTATCGTACGTTTGGTTAAGCCGAGCCGCGAAGCCTTTACGCCTGTCGGTCAATTCACCGTCACTCAGGGAGCCGAACAGCACTGGGCACACCCGACCATTGCCAACGGACGACTGTATATCCGCCACGGTGACGCCTTAATGGCCTATGATATCAAATCCTGATTGTAAGGATGTATTGAACAGGAAATGAGGAGGATGATATGTTGAGACGTATGAAATCTTTAGTCGCTTTGATTGTAATGGGTTTTGGGATGGCTGCGCCGGTCAGCGCGGTGTCGATTCCGATCGAGAATGCCTCGTTTGAGACCCCGGTCGTGGATCCGAACGGTTTTGGAGCGCTGCCCGTTGCGGAAGGGTGGACAGAGCTGGATGTCGATACGCTGGGCGGCACCAATACCGGCGTATTCGTCAATACAGCCGCAGATAGCCCGGACCACGTCGCTAATGCCGATGGCGATCAGTTAGCGTTTCTCGGCTCTGAGCTTGGCAATGGCTTCCAGCAGGAACTGGCCGCGACATACGAGGTGGGCTGCGATTATCGCCTGAGCGTGGGAGTGGGTGTTTCGATGCGATTCCCGCCGTCCATGGTCGAGCCGGTCGATACGATTGAACTGGTTTTGTACTATCTTGATGAGGCGGACTCCGTTGTAGATATCGCGTCGGCGATCATTGAGGCTACGGGACTCTCCGCAACGCAACTTGAGGATTTCTCATTGTCTCTGCCGGCCGTGGGTTCGGAAGATGCCTGGGCCGGAAAGACGATCGGGATCGCGATCCGCGCAACCGGGATGGCGGGGGGGTTCTGGGACCTGGACAACGTGAGACTTGTCGAATCGGTGCCCGTTTCGATCTACGTTGAGAACGCGTCTTTCGAATACCCGGTTATCGATCCGAATGCTTTTTCGGCCGTGCCTTATGCGGACGGGTGGACCGAGCCGGATGTGGATACTCTGTCCGGCAGCAACACGGGTGTATTTGCTAACACCTCTGAAGATAGCTGGGATCATACGAATAATGCCGACGGAGTTCAAATCGCATTCCTCGGCTCGCAAAAGGGGAACGCTTTCGAGCAGGATTTGACGGCGACGTATAAGACGGGCTGCGATTACCGTCTGACCGTGGCGGTCGGTGTCTCTTCGAGATACCAACCGTCCATCGAGGAACCACTCGATACCATGGAATTGGTCCTCTACTATTATGATGAAACCGAATCCGTTGATATCGTCGCCCGGGTCGTCGATGCGACGAACTTATCCATAGGGTGGTTGCAGGATTTCTCCGTGGAGATACCGAACGTCCAGCCCAGCGATCTTTGGGCGGGTAAATCCATCGGGATCGCCATACGCTCGGAAGGGCAACCCGGCGGATTTTGGATTCTGGACGACGTGCGTCTGATCGAATCCATGCCGACGTCGATTCCGGTTGAAAATGCGTCGTTCGAGTCTCCGGTGATCGATCCCAATGCGTTTTCCGCCGTGCCGTATGCGGACGGGTGGATCGAATTGGACGTGGACAACCTATCCAGCAGCAATACGGGCGTATTTGCCAATACCGCCGAAGATAGCTGGGATCACACGGTCAATGCCGACGGATTTCAAATCGCGTTCCTCGGCTCGCAAAAGGGCAACGGTTTCGAGCAGGATTTGCCGGTTGCGTACGAAGTCGGGTGTCAATACCGCCTGACCGTGGCGGTCGACGTCTCTTCGAGATACCAGCCGTCCATTGAAGAGCCGCTCGACAGGCTGGAACTGGTCCTTTATTATTATGATGAAACCGAATCGGTGGATATCGCCGTTCAATCCGTTGATGCCACCTATTTGACTTTGGGCCGGTTACGGGATTTCTCCGTCTATGTACCGAGCGTCCAATCCGACGACCTCTGGGCCGGCAAATCCATCGGGATCGCGATGCGCTCGGAAGGGCAGCCCGGCGGATTCTGGATTCTGGATCATGTTCGTCTCGCGGGATCGTTACCGGTTTTGGATTCCGCGGACACAAATTAAAACTAAGGAGCCGATTTGTTTGCTAATTATCATTGCCATTCAACTGCTGGCGGTAGAAATCGCAAGACGGGTTTTACTCTGATCGAGTTGCTGGTCGTGATTGCAATCATGGCGATTTTAATCGCGATTTTACTGCCGGCCTTGTCTCAAGCCCGACACCAGGCGCGCCGTGCGGCGTGTGCCGCGAATCTCCGCCAGGTCGGCGTCGCGATCCACATGTACGCCGAGGATTTCGACGACTCGATCCCCTTCGGCCCGTCCGGCCGACCGGTCACCGGCTCGAATTTTTATACCGTCACCGGCAATGTCACCAGCCTGCTCTCTCTCGAAGACGGAGCGCCGGTGGGGCTGGGACTGCTTCTGGAGAATTACCTGGTTCACCAGCCCACGGTTCTTTTCTGCCCGGGTGCGGACCAGCCATCGGAAGCGAGAGTGCAACTGGACAATGTCGGAACGGCCCAGGCCCAATGCGATTTTTACTATCGCCACGCCTCGGTGGACCTGTTGACCGGAACGCCGAAGAAGTATTACGTCCGGCTGAGTAACCTGGGTCGGAATAGCAAAGGCAATCCGATCGCCGCACTGGTCACGGACGTGCAGTTTTTGGCGCATCCGTCGCTGGCGGCATTCCAGGTCAAAACGCGAACGAGCCATCAGCGGAAAGCCAATAACATTTTATTCGCTGCCGGGCATGTGAAAACGGTCCTCAACAAAGAGGATATGTTGACCGTCGATATCGGCAATGTCCCATATGACGCCCTCGAACGCATCCTGGATATGTTCGAGCTGGCCGACGGATACCGGTAACGTAATACAGGATGCTTTACATCTATAATGAGAACGTCATCTATGATCATTTATTGTACCTGCGGCTACTACCCAATCATATCGAATCAGGTGAAAGAGAAGGTCTTGGAAGCGCTCAAAAACACCGATGCAGAATTCGAAGCCGTCTCCGATTTGTGCCGGATGTGCGCTGAACGAGACCCGGCCTTGCAACGTTGGGTTCAATCCGATTCGATAAAAATCATTGCATGCTATCCCCGCGCTATCAAGTGGCTTTTCCATGCCGCCGGGGCGCCGTTACCCTCTGAGGGCGTCGAAATCCTAAACATGCGTTGCCTCAGCGCCGAAGCCATCATCGCGGCGCTGCCCCAAAACTCAACGAGCAAAGGGCAAGGGACGATCCGGCTGGAAAAAACGGGGGATTGGGTGCCCTGGTTTCCGGTCATCGACTACGATCGGTGTGTGAATTGCATGCAGTGTCTGAACTTCTGTCTTTTCGGCACGTTCGAGCTTTCTGAAGAAGGGCAGGTGCAGGTTAAAAATCCAGCCAACTGCAAAACCAACTGTCCCGCGTGTGCGAATGCCTGTCCTCAGCGGGCAATCATTTTTCCGAAATATGGTGACAGCCCGGTCAACGGCGACGAGGTTCGAGAAGACCGTATGCCTGGGGAAAGAAAGGAAATGAACATAACGGAGCTTTCCAAGGTAAACATTTACGATGCCATACGCCGGCGTAGTCAAACGGGCGCAAGGTTCTCGAAGAACGAGCAACAAACTGATGGGGTGCAGAACATCTCCACGATAAAACAAATGCAGAAAGAATTAAACATCCCTTCGGACGTGCTGGCGGCTTTGTCACCAACCGAAATAGCCAAAATCAAAGCAAAGGCGACGAAGAGAGCCGGAGCAAAAGGGCAGCGCGATTCTCAAAGGCAGGGCGGCAGGGAGGGATATCCACACAATGATTGATCTGCAACGCCTGACACCCGCCGTCGTTCTCGTGGCCGACAGGACCCTCAGTGCCGGTTATAAGGTGCTCTTCGAGGGTATCTTCGGAACGATGCAAACCACGCAGGTCCCTCAATTCATGATGAAAAGGCTGATCTCGCCCAACATGGCCGTCGATCCGTGGGGTCGGGCGGTCCAGGCGCCTCTGGGCCTGCGCCGCATCGAATCGGCGCTTTTAAAATATACCAAACTCAGCCCGGACGACATCGTTTGTACCACGCCGGAAGCGCTGCCGAAACTCCTGGGGCCTTGGGTCAAGGTCGTCGCGTTTAGTTCGAGCGATCCCCTCGGGCGGGGAATGAGTAATACGACGACAACGAATTTCTGGAAAGGGGAGTTATACTCGCGTTTCTGGACCCGGCGGATGCTGGAAACCATCGCGAGAGCCAAAGAGACGTTCGGTTTTAAAGTGATCGCCGGCGGCGCGGGAGCCTGGCAATGGGCTCTCGAGCCCGAACAAAAGAGCACGCTCGGGATTGACGCCGTGTTCCAGGGGTATTTCGAATCATCGGGACCGAAGCTTATCGTCGATGCGATCGAAGGGCGTTCGATCCAACCTCACGTCTGCGAATCAGACACGGCGGTGGAGAAGATACAATCCATACGAGGCGCCACGATATTAGGCGCCATCGAACTGTCACGGGGATGCGGCCGGGGGTGTCGATTTTGCACGATGGGCCGCCAGAGGATGGGACACGTCAGTGTGGAAACGATCCTGTCGGATTTGGAAAGGAACGTCGCCGAAGGGATCACCTCCGTTGTGAGCGGAAGCGAGGATTTCTTCCGGTACGGCGCGACCGGACTCAAACCCGACTACGACAAGCTGCGAAACCTGCTCGTGCAAATGAAGAAGGTCAAGGGCCTTTCGTTCATGCAAATCGACCATGCCAACGTCACATCGGTTCTCCAATTAACTGATGAACAGTTACGGGAGATTCGAGAGCTGCTGACGTGGGAAAAGAACTCGGATTATCTCTGGGTCAACATGGGGGCCGAAAGCGCTAACGGCCATCTGGTCGCCGCGACGTGTCCGGGAAAAGTCGCCCCCTTTCGGCCGGACGATTGGGAATCCATGGTTCTCGAAGCCGCCGAGCGCATGGAGCGAAACGGCTTCTTCTCGGTTTTCAGCGTCGTCCTCGGTTTGCCGGGAGAAACACCGGACGATATCGAGCGGACTCTGAAGCTCGTAAAAACGTTGGGCGCCAAAAGAGCGGTGATCTTCCCGATTTTTTACGAACCGGTATTGCCTGAAGAGATCAACAGCGAACGCCGATTCACACTCGCCGAACTCAGGCTGGACCACCTCGAGTTGTACAGGACCTGTTACGAGATTAATTTCAAATTAGTCCCGCGATTGTTCTGGGACAATCAGCGAGCCGGGGGTGTCTCCTGGGCCAAACGAGCTCTCATGCAAATGCTCGGCAAGACTGAAATAGTCTCCTGGCGTCGAACGTTTAAACAAATTGAAAAGCAGCTTATGGCATCCCCGCGACGAGAAGCTGTGGAGGAACATGCGTATGCCTAAAGACATAGCGGTGATATCGGGTACGCGTAAGGGACCGCAAGATAATATCCCCCGGACCAAGAGCGAACGGAATCGAATCAAGGAAAGCACGCGCCGATATGTCGATCGTCAAAAGCTCGTCGCGCCGCTGTCCATCGATGAATTGAAAACGCATTCCGATGAAATTCTCAGAGCGGAACAATTGGACTTAAAATATCGGGATTTCACGGCCATCATTTTGAGTAATAGTGTCTGGCGCGATAGTGTCGCGGGCATTCCCTACGACAAACGCCTTCTGTTG
>JAFGTG010000204.1 GCA_016934255.1 Sedimentisphaerales bacterium | reverse complement strand
TGGCTACGTACCACCTTGTCGCATAAGCTTTATCGGCTTATGACGATCTTCACAATCGCAGGGCCGGTCGTTCCATATTTTCTACGGATCTAATACGGTTTCCATCTACTCATTGTTTACCACATCGGCCAGACGAGCTTATTCAACCACTCATCCGCCAGAATGGTAAAGTCCTTCAGATTAATGCTCTTGGAATTCGCCGGCTCCTCGTCGGAGATGTTGGCCGGCGACGTGAGCGGAACGTATGTATCGACCGCCGGCAAATCCCCACCGTTCATCACGGTCTGAACCTGCTGGGCCGTTAGCGCCACCTCGTACACACGCACATCATCGATGAGACCGTCCCAGCTTCCACCGGTGTCCTTGCCGCCGCGACCGATAATCACGTCCGTGTACCCCGTTGTCGTTCCACTGATGACGTCAGCTTCGTAGGATAAATTGTTCAGAACGCCATTGACGTATAATTTGGCGGTCTGGCCGCTGGCCCAGGTGACCATAACGTGCTGCCACTCGGTGGTCTGAACGTTCGAGGCGCTTTCGTTTTCGTGCGATCCTTCTTCCGTAGATACCCCGAACTTAATCACATTCGTACCACCGCCGGAGCCTCCGGCGGCATCGTAGCGGAAATCGCGCTGATCGTTCCCGGCCGGGTTTGCGAAGATCACACATCCCGAATCGCTTCCCACGACATTCGATTTGATCCACGCACCGAAACTAATCGCATCGAGTCCATTCAGATACAGACAATCGCCGCGAACTTCACCGACACCGCCGTCAAATGAAGCGGCGGCGCCCATCCGACCATTCGCATCCCAGCCGGCCGTCCCGGAGAACATGCTGTCACTGCTTTGACCGCTGCTGTCGGCGGCAACCGTCCCGGCGCCTTCGTCGAACGTATAATGCGTTAGCAACGGACCCGACCTCGTTAAATCAGTTTCGAGCCAATCGGCCATCATGATCTCAAGGTCACTATAATCCACCACACCGTCGTTGGTGAAGTCGGCACGAAGCGGCTGCACTTTATCCGGCACGTACCGAGGCCGGTACAGCCCGATATCGTCGATGAATACCGTTCCCATAGCGCCGGAGGATGGAGTGCTTTTGTCCCCGACGCCGATTGTCATACTGCCCACGTCCGTCAAGTCCACGCCCTGATCGCTGAAATCTCTCACATCGATGTTCCAGTTCGTCCAGTTACTGATGAGTGTCGCTTCGGGATCGTCATAGTAAACGGTCGCGGTCGCGCCGTTCCCGCTCGCAACCGCGATATACATCGGCTGCGAATCATTGTTAACCAGGCCGATATCCTGGTTGGCCCATTGGCCCGTGCCGCTGTTGGTAACGTTCGAGAAAACGGCTTCACACGGCACACCGGAATTGTGACTGGTTACTGCCAGGCCGATATATAAAGGTAAACTCATGGTCACTGTTGACGTTGTGCCTATTTGAGTCCATGTCGCGCCATCCGCCGAATAATAAGCCCGAATCATACCGCCGACCGTTCGCTCTAATTTTACCCACTGAGGCGCCGTGATATCGGCTTGCGTCGTGTCGGTTATGTCCTGGCCGGCTCCGTTTCGATATCCGAACCAGACGCCGCTGCCTGGCGTGACAGCGACCATCACATGCGCCGAATCCGCATCCAGTGTATTTCGAATCATGACGCCGGCCTTGGCGGCGCTATGGGTGTTCTGGATACTATTGATCTTTGCCACGATCTCAACGGCGCCGGTCGCTTCCTTCCAGGCGAAATGGAACTGATCCGATGTCCCCGCAATATCGGCCCCTTCGCCCGTCATTGTGAACGTGCCGGCGGGACTTTCCATGAAGTCGCCAAAGGGCGGCGGGTACCCTCTGAACCATAACGACAGCGCCTTAACGCCCTGTTCGGTCCAATCCCGCTGCGTATCCAGCGTCATGACAACCTCAGAATTCAAGGACGGAGAAGTGTTGTTAAAAATAAATGGCATGGACTGCGAGCCGCCATGGACGATCGTTCGCTCGGCATAAGGCGGCATTAAATAGCCGACCTGCGCGCCATTTTCATCGACGCCGTAGCCGTCGATCCACGTCTGCCAAATCGCCTCGCCCGCCAGATCGTCATCG
Organism: Sedimentisphaerales bacterium; assembly: GCA_016934255.1. Taxonomy (GTDB): domain Bacteria; phylum Planctomycetota; class Phycisphaerae; order Sedimentisphaerales; family Anaerobacaceae; genus JAFGTG01. The sequence goes on along the minus strand of JAFGTG010000204.1, from coordinate 4,960 downwards.
GTATAGCCCTCGAAGTCATCTATGGGAAGATAATCGAGAATGGTGAAGCTCCAGACACTTCCTTTATGAATCGTGGTGCCGACGATTTCATCGACACGCCAATAATAGGTCTGACCCAACTCAAGCGCGTCCGTCGGTGTATAGATGGGCATATTGAGCCGGCCCTGATAGATTCCCGTCGTATCGGTGGTATCGGCGTCATTGACGTCGGCTTCTTCGGTTCCAAGGTACAGATCGTGCTGGACCGCCCCTTCGCCGGGTGTCCAGCCAAAAGGTGTCGCCGCGTGCAAGGATACAATCGTTCCCGGCGTGGGATTGACGGCACGGGCCAGGTATGGATTGGAAGGAATGGGAGTGACGATACCTTCTTTATACGCCATGAAATCCACGTCGATGGCGCCGGCTTGAGGCGTGGCGCCAACGCCCAGCGAAATGTAACTCTCGGTAAAATCACCGCCCGTTCCGCTGGTTACGTGAAACTCCGAAGGGGTGGATAAGCCATCGGCATAAACCAAGACCTTATGCGTACCGCCCCCACTCGTATCCGGCTCAATCGTAATCCAGAATTCATGCCAGCTCGTCATATTCTCCATCTCAAGAATATTCACCGTGCCGGGTTCATCGCCCTGAATGTCAACATCTCCTGATGGAGCCGTTCCATTAAGCTTATTCATAGTCAAGCCGTCGGCGGGGAGTTCGCCATCGTCCGAAGCCACCGAAAGGTTAAAGCTAATCGTCTGGAGGCCGCCGGACTCCTGATGAACGCCGAAGCTGCCCTTACCCCCGTCATGATTGACATATCCATCCCCTCCGGCCGACCAGGGAGTCACAGCGCCGCCACCATCCGGATGAACATCATCTAACGGTGGTGTCGTCGAAAGACGGGCACGGAACGAAATCGTAATACCATGCACCGTCAAAATTTCGTCTGCGACGGCTTGATCGATCTCGTCAATAAGCTGGTGACCAAAGAAAATTTTACGGTTGCTGGGATCGCTTCCCCCATGATCCCTGGGGTCTCCGGTATCCTGAATACGAACAAACGTAACTCCGTCTTCGGTCAAGACATTGACGCCACCGGGCAAGCCGAATCCAATTTGAGATTCATCCCATGAATCAGAACCGTTATTATGGCTCCAGGTCCCATCCAACGCCGTGAAATCCCCCCCCGGAGCGCCTGCGTCGCCGGTATAAATATACGTCCATCCGCCGTCCGGCTCTCCGTACTCGACACCCGCTCTTGCCTGGTCGGTACTCAAAACCAAAACAAAGACTATGGATGTTAAATAGCACCATTGCCTATTCATAATAATCCTCCTTCAGAAATAAGGAATAACTGACAATAATAATGGCATTTCAGCGTGTCCCAAGAAGAAATGACTGATCATCAAACAGCAAACGGAGCTTACGTATCTCCATTGATGACAGAAGGTTACCTACGATTTAACCCGACCTCCTTCCTTCACAAAAAAATAACACGTTTTCACCGAAAACGATGAACACCAATCACTATAAGTAATGTCTTCTTCTATTCTTTATAGCAAAATCGCCGCCGCAATTCAAGCAAATTCCAATTATGATCTTGAATTACCTCTATCGCCCCACTCGATTTGAAAGAACACAATTCCAAGCAATTTTCCTATTGCAGATCGAACCAATTGAGTGTATAATAACGTTGATCGTGTAAGAATGTCTAAATAACGCCAGAAAGTGCTTTAACCTTTCGAACAAAATACGAACCTTGCGCATCTCAATAACAGACAACAGAGAGTCTTTAAGGAGTGTGATTATGCACAAACGACGTGGATTTACACTAATCGAGCTACTGGTGGTCATTGCGATTATTGCGTTATTGATGGCGATTTTAATGCCGGCGCTGCAGCGGGTCAAACAGCAGGGGCGGGCCGTCGCATGTCTGGGCAAGCTCAGACAATGGGGCTTGTGGTTTTCCATGTACGCTGAGGACTATAATGGTCGGTTCATGCAGGGATTCACCATCTCCAATCAACGTGCCGTTCAGGTCCTCGGGCCCTACCATAAATGCGATGAAAATATGCTATGCTGCCCGAATGCAACCAAACCGTGGGTGGACGAGTTCGGGGGCGTCACGGGGCTCGAAGGGACGTTTCGTGGGTCCACTTCCGCATGGGGGTATGTCACGTTGAGCGGGCTCGAGAAGCCCATCAAGGGAAGTTACGGAGTGAATGGCTATATTAACGATCCCCCGAAGGGCTCCGAGGCGCACAGCCGACCTGCAGCGGATTTCTGGCGGGGAGCCAATGTCTCAGGGGGCGGATTTGTCCCGCTGTGGATGGATGCGATACGGTACAACGGAGTCCCTCTGGAGACAGATACCCCCCCCCAGACCGACGGCGAGCACTGGAACGATAACGCGCAGATGGGCCGATACTGCATGGACCGGCATGAGGGTTTCGCCGGCTGTTTGTTCCTCGATTATTCGGCGCGCAAGGTGGGTCTGAAGGAGCTATGGACCCTCAAGTGGCACAAGTCTTATAATCAGGCCGGTCCCTATACTCAAGCCGGCGGCGTCGTTTCCTCTGACTGGCCTCGGTGGTTGCAGTCTTTTAAAGACTATTGATATGATCACTTCGTGAAGTGATAAAAACAAGTTATGCAACGTCATTCTTTCGGTTGCAAAAAGTTGAACGACGCGTTCGTCAACGGATCATTAAATTCTTCATTGATTATGGCGCCTGATAGAACAGATCCGACTGCGCGGTCGAAGGCATTGGTGATATACGGGAATAATCTCCTCTTTCGATCATTCGTTCCAGTTCGCGACGCTCGGCTTCCATATCTACCGCCCGGGCTTTAGGATGCGAGAACGTTCTCTGGGAGGTTGATTGTTGCGGCGCTAAACTATCCCATTCCCCTCTCTGAACCATTCGTTCCAGCTCACGGCGTTCGGCTTCCATATCCGCCACTTGGGCCTCGGGAAGCGATCTGGCCTGCGCGGACTGTCGAGTCTCAATTCTACAACGTTGAAGCTCTTGTTCGATTAAGAATCCGACTTCCTGACGTTGAGCTTCCATTTTTTTGACCATCGGATCATTGCACCCCAGAAAGGTCAGGGTCAAAAGAGCCATTACGACGAGTGTTAAAAGCCTCCGCGTTATCGAATCACCGTTTATTTTCATTATTCTCCTCATCTTTCCAACTGCTCGAATCACTTCTTGGTAAGCATCCCTGCAGACTATCAAAGGGCCTCCCTGGCCTTTTGAATGTTCGTCTTTCTGAGGAACCCGCGCTCCGAGGAAAAACACAAAGTCGCTACTTTATACTTTCCCTTCACGATCCCGTCAATATTTGCTTGGAGTTCTCCCCATAAAATCTAAAGAGTCGTCGTCGGCAAATACCGACACTCAACCACCCCACTACTCATGTACCCTTTTATTATATCCTTTCTCTCGAAAAAGTCAAGATAAAAATAGATCGAACACCAAAGCTTTTCAAATGTTCGTCAAATATGATCCGAAGGCATTGGCATACCGACCCTAATGCAAATCCGCCCCACTTCCTAAAACCCGCAAATCCATACAACGCAAACACTTATGATGTGCCACTGTTATACATAAAAAAACAGCTCGGTTTCCAATGGATTAACATCGGGAATTATATTCCGTTTAATGGGGAATTAACTTGACATCAAGCTAAATCATCTGCTATAAATAGAATAACAAGGAAAGTTGGGTCTCCAGATATAGCCGGAAGCTTGGGAATTTTACCGTTCTCATTGAATTTGCATGGCTCTATCCAATGCTGTTTTTTTTGAAGAAAGGAGGTGGCATCGGGTTTTCAAGAATTATCGTGGACGTTTTGCATATTATCACAAACCGAATTTGAGATAATTGCCCGTCACTTCTATCTCACCTTTTTAAGGAGGACTATTATGTATAGAAAATTGACGTACCTTGTTCCTGTTATTTTCATGTTAATTTTGACAACGAATGTCTCCGCCGATCTTCTTTCCGATCCGGATCTAACCCTTTACTATTCCTTCGACGAAGTTACGGATGTCGTCCTCGATCAATCCGGTAACGGGATTGACGGCGTGGTCAACGGTGACGTCACGGCCGATCCGGACGGCATGCGGAGCGGGGCGGCTAAATTCGCAACCACCAGCTTCCTCGATCTGGATGGTCCAAGCGTCCCTTCGGAACTGATTCCCACAACCGGCATCACGATAGCCGCGTGGTGTAAATGCGAAAACACCGGTGACCATCATGCTATCTTCAATGCCAGAGCCGAAGATTCGACCTGGGTCGTCCATCCCGAGTTGCGCAGCAATGGCGAGTTCCGATGGCTCCTCCGCTCCGCCGGCGGATCCACGATCTTCGACATCCGCGCCGGTGCAGTCACATGGGATGAATGGCTCCACTTTTGTGGAATGTATGACCAGGCCTCCGGCAGGGCTACACTTTACATTAACGAGGAACTGGCTTACGAACAAAGCATCTCCGGCGCTCAGGAAATAGCCGGTGATTGGGGAATGGGCGCTCGCGTCGGATACAATATCGACGCCGCCAGACCTTATACGGGATTGATGGACATGCTCTGGATTTTCAGGCGTTCACTGTCGGAAGGCGAACTCCCGAAAGCCATGCAAGGCGAGGCGTATCCCTATGCACTCAGTCCCGACCCGGCTGACGGCGACATCTTGCAAGAGACCTGGGCCACCGTAAGCTGGTCACCGGGCGATTTTGCCGTCTCACACGATGTCTATTTCAGTGAAAACTTTGACGATGTCAATGAGAGTGCCGCCGATGCCTTCGTAGGAAACCAGACTCTGACGTATTTTGTCGTCGGCTTCCCCGGATTCCCTTATCCCACCGGTCTCGAGCCCGGCACGACCTATTATTGGCGTATTGATGAGGTCAATCCGGACGATCCCAACAGCCCGTGGCGAGGACCCATCTGGAGCTTCTCCGTAGCGCCCAGA
>JAFGTG010000203.1 GCA_016934255.1 Sedimentisphaerales bacterium | reverse complement strand
TTTTTCGGTTACGTTTCTGGAAGTAAAATCGACTGGTTGATGTGATAGGCTTTAAAAAACGACAGGTAATTGTGCTACAGTCTCGATCTCTTCATCCGTTTCGAGTTCAAAGGCAATTCCATGCTTGGCGTCGATTTCCGTCGAAAGATATTTTTCCAGCGCGGCAACAAATCCGAACTCACGCAACACCGGATCGCTCAGTTGAAAGGTTAGCGACTCGGTCTGGCGAATCGTCTCACCGAGGGTCTCGGCGGCGGTCTTGAGCGAGGCCGTTAACCGCGCATCCGTGATCGAACGTAACGAGGATTCGAGCGTCAGCTTCGATAGCACCAGTTTCTGGCATATATCGTCATGCAATCCGACGGCAAGACGCTGCCTTTCGCGCTCCTGGGTTGTCAACATTTCCGAAGCCATCGCCTTAAGCTTCTCTTGATATTCACGCAATTCGATTTCTGCCTTTTTTCGTTCAGTAATATCTTTATACTGGCAGATGACATTCGTTAATCGCCCGTCTCCATCCAGAAGAGGAGACAACGTCAGTTCAAGATACTTTTGAACGTGATTCTTCAACTCAAGCTGTCTCTCTTGAGCTGTATCATATCGTAGCTCAAAATTGACAATTTGTCCCTTTGTAAACACTTTCTCCACTATAGCCAGCAACCCCTGATCTTTCAATTGCCGATCCTTGAGGACATTATATTTGCCAATGATTTCTTTCTCCTTGATCCGGAGAAGTTCCCGTAACGCCTGGTTGATTCGAATGATGGTCCCCTTTTCATCCGAAAGCCACATCGGATTGGGTGTATTTTCAATCACGCTATTGAGAAATTCCTCCGATTGCCGGATAGTCACCTCGGCCTCCTTGCGGTTTGTGACGTCCGTTATCACTCCCAACAGGCGGTTCGGATGTCCTTGTTCGTCCCAGTGGTAATGTCCTGTTCCGGCGACCCAACGGATCGTTCCATCCGGTCGCAGAACCCGATATTCGTGAGTATAATCAACGTGTTCACGCGAAGATTTTTCAATCGCTTCCCTAAATCCTTCAACATCATCCGGATGAATCCGACTCTCGAACGTCGCGTAATGCCCATCAAACTCACCCGGATTGAAACCAAAGATCTTTTCATGGTGACCATCCCACACGATACGTTCGGTCGTCATGTCCCAATCCCACGTCCCGAGCTTTCCAGCGTCCAGAGCCGCGTGAAGGCGTTCTTCATTCTCCTTGAGCTCCCGTAACATGATAAGACTCGTCAGAGCATCCTCAAGCCGTCTGCCAATCTCCTGGAAAAGTCTTTCCTCGTTCGGCGCCCACTCCCGTGCATAGGAGCATTGATGTAATCCGAACAACCAGGGGGAGCCTATTTTGGGGTAGATCGCCATAATCATCGCGGCCTGGAAGCCGAACTTGTCGGCCTCCTCAGGCAGAAGGAGATGGTCGGCCCCCGAGCCTGATTTTATGGGATTCCGTGATTCCAACGCCATCCGGAAACGCTCTGTGAGTTCAGGATGCATGGGGATCTCGACGCCCAAAGCCATGGCGCCCGGACACCCCGGTCGCGTACGCTCCATAGGAACGCGCCACGTCGCAGCATTCGGATCACACGGATAGAGAAGCCACGCGCGATCACATTCGAATATATCGAGCACTTGATCCAATACATTTCCCATCATCTGTTCAAGATCATTCCCCCCCTGGATCGCTCGACTAATCCGATCCATGTGCTCGAGGAAACGAAGATGAGTTACTCGTTCCTGCTCCATCTCCTTCAGCTCGGTGATATCCTGAACCGTGCCGATCCCGAAAAGAGGTTTACCTTGGGCATCATACTCCACTTCCGCTTTTTCTCGCACCCATTTCACAATATCTCCCACAAGAATACGATGCTCGATGTCGTATGGCCCACCCTGCAAAGCGTCAGCCCACGTTCTCCTGACATAAGCTATGTCATCGGGATAAACCATTGCGAGAAAGTCCGATTCCCTCAACGGGCGACGAACAGGTACGCCGAAAATGCGATAGGTTTCGTCCGACCAGGTCAATATGTCCGTTCCCATGTCAAGGTGCCAACTGCCCACATGGGCCACCTCTTGAGCCTTTTTAAGCTGGGTCTCACTCTCCTGTATAGCATGACGTGCCCTTTCGCGCCGCCGGCGCTCACACAGACGCTGGCTCATGTCATCCACTAAACTTCGTAGCTGGCCGATCCGCTCTCCGGAGAAACCGTGAGCCGTTGAGGCGTAAACCATCACCCCCCCTTCGACTCGGCCATCCACGATGAACGGCAGGGCCATATTCGATCCGAAACCGTGCTGAAGAGCGTCCTGACGCCATGGCCTGAATCCCGGATCATTCGCAAGATCCGCATACCCGAACGGCTGCCGAGAAAAAATACATTGACTCATAGCGCACGTCGCATCCGGATTCGTCGGCTCGGCAATATCAAGTATAAGACCGTCCAGATACGTATCTACACTGCCGGCCCACATCGAAGGGTGTACCTGACCATTCTCGTTAGAACCGAACCAAGCCATCTTAAAACCATATTCCGCTACAAGGCTCTCAAGAAAAACGTTCCATACCTCTTGTTCGGACTGATTCTCTAAAACTCCCCTGATTGCCGCCAACACCGATTGGAACGCCGTCGTATCGGCGAGTTTTTGTTCGGTGACTTTGCGCTCGGTGATGTCTTGGAGCGTTGCAAAGATCTTTGGTTGTTTACCTCCTCTATGTTTTATAATTCCCTGTGTACGGACGTAAATGGTTTTACCATCTTTACGAATGAGCCGGTATTCATTCGGAGTCAACTCCTCACCACCGGAGGCGATGCAATCCTGTAGCCACTGTGTGATGCGGCTGAGATCATCCGGATGATGGATTTCCCCGTTGACTTTGGCAAAATCGATTTCTTCGGATTTGTTATAACCCAACAGATCATATAATGCATCAGACCAGGTCGTCGCGCCGGTTTCAACATCCCATGTGAAATCCCCCATCTTTGCAATATGTTGCGCCTCGATTAATCTTTGTTCACTTTCCCGAAGTGCTTTTTCCGCCCGCTGGCGATCCGTGATATCCTCCACCGTCCCTTGATAATACAACGTACGACCGGCTTTGTCGCAAATGACCTGGGCGCTCTCACGAACAAATAACGTCGTTCCATCATGTTTACGCCAGGCAGATTCCAGACCGCTGACCGAACCTTTAGCTTCGATCTTCTTCTTGAACTGAGAGCGCGGATAATCCGTCTCAAATCCTTCCTCTTCCAGGTTACGGGTGGAAAGCGCCTCGACAGATGGATACCCCAGCATCCGCGCGAGCGACGAATTGGCCATTAGGATTCGCCCATCCGGCGTCGTCTGATACATTCCGATGAGCGCATTCTCGAAAATTCCCCGAAAACGCCTTTCACTTTCGCGCAGCGCCTCCTCGGCTCTTCGACGATCGCTGATATCCCGAAAAATCCCCTCGATCGCAACGGGTTGTCCAGTATGATCATAAACAAAATGTGAATTTGTTTCTCCAACAACAGGCGCGCCGTCTTTTCGTCTGAGAGTAACCTCGTAATTGATAATCCGGCTATGTTTCGCAAGTTTCTGAAGAAAAATGGCCCGGTCTTCGGGGCAATAATAAAATTCCTTAATGTTGATACCCACCAAATCATCAACTTTATTGTATCCTAAAAGTTTAAGCCCGGACGGACTAAAAAGCAGCAAATTACCGTCAAGATCTGTTCGGTAATAAACGTCGATAATGTTCTCGAAGATCCTCCTGTATTTTTCCTCACTGTCCCGAAGAAATTTTTGCGATCTCTTTTGCTCGGTGATATCGCGGAGGACTCCCGTAATCCCGGATTTTTCCTTTCGTAAGGAAGGTGTGCTAATCTCCACAATTTTGTTATTGATTTCCAATTCATAGAATCCGGACGGTTTGCCAGTCAATGCACGACTGACGATCTTAAGCAACCGTGGAATGTCTTTGGCTTTGGCGAATCGCCTGGCCAGACTAAAAGCACTCTTGCCAACCACTTGGTCGCGTGGAATTCCCGTTATTTCAGTAAAGGCAGGATTGGCGTCAACCACCCTGGCTTTTATGTCCGCATAAACAATCCCATCCACAGCCCCTTCGAAAATCGCCCGGTATTTCTCTTCACTTTGACTCAGCAACTCCGACGCCTTCTTCCGCTCCGTAACATCTCTCATGATATGGACGACGCTGCTCGTTTTGCCCCGGGGATTGAGTATGGGATCCGTCGAGACTTCGAACCAGATATCCTTTCCCGGTATATGAATCTCCATCTCTTCGTGTTTGCCGCTTGAAAGCGTTTTTACTAAGGGGCACTCTTTAGGCGGTTTTGGGGTACCATGAACGGCTTTCCAGCACGTCCGGCCGATAATCTCCTCCAGTGGCTTGCCCAAAAGCTGCGATGTCGCAAGATTAGCCTGAACGATCCGAGAATCGCGATCGATCACCATGATCGAGTCTTTGGTAGCATCGAACGTCGCCTCCCACTCCGCCCAGGCCTTATCCAAATCATCATCTTCAGCCTTGTATTTGCTGAGCTGACTATGGACATATTCCAGCTTCTCTCCGTGTTTACGGAATTTTTCCATTCCCTCGACGGGATCTTTCCCGCTGGAATCCGGGCCTTGTACCACTGCATCCCCTTCAAGATAATATACCAATCAGGCCGCCATTTCGGTCCCCCTGGATTAGAAACCGAAAACCAAGCCAATTGAATCCTGGATATCGTGTGTTTCCGTACCCTTCATTTAACGGTTTTAAGGCAAGAAATCAAGGTTTTTTTCATTCCCCTTGATTGTGAGTGTTTGGAAAGAGCTTTATATTCTGACAAATTCTTTATGAATAAATAATTACGTAAGGGAAGACAATCACGGTGCCCCGTTTAAAGCTCAGGTGGAATCTCACTGAGGGTCCAATACGTGTGAATCGTACGGATCATATTGAGAAGTTGTTCATAATCCGTTGGTTTTGTAATATAACCGGCTGCACCACGCCGGAAGCATTCATCGATATCTTTCTCTGCGCTGGAGCCGCTCAAGATGATAATGATCGTTCGCTTGAGCGTTTTATCAGCTTTGATCGTTTGGAGAAAATCTAAACCGTTCATCTTCGGCGTATTTAAATCCGAAAGCACAATCCACGGCCGCTTATTTGCCGAATTCCTCAAGTACTCCAGAGCCTCCGCGCCATCCGACGAACGGACAATCGGACTGGTGATTTCCAGCCGCTTGAGCGCGCGCTCGAACAGGAGCACATCTGTACTATCATCATCCACAAGCAAGATGGGTCGTGAATTCTTCATTGTATCTATATCGTCATCATCAGGCCTTAAATTAGCCATATAATTCCATGTTTTTGTACTCGAAAAGCCTTGTTTCGACGTTACCGATGGAGCGAGAAATATCCTTTAAAACCATAGGAATATAGAAAAATCATTAAAATACGGTTTTTTCCAAGATTCTCAAAAAAACACCCCTCGAAAGAGTTGACAAACAATGTAGAAAGTTATTAGATGTCAAGCGTTTATGGATTGTCGCGCCCGTAGCTCAATTGGATAGAGTCGCGGACTTCGAATCCGAAGGTTGCAGGTTCGAGTCCTGCCGGGCGCGTTTAAAACTATGATTTCGCTAGTGTTATCGAGATTTATTTTCTTCCCTTCATCAATGACAAGTCCAGTAATTATTCCACTGCTTCAGATTCCTAATACCTAAAACATGTATGTACCACAGGCGACCTGATCTTATCGGAAGTCGTTACCTGAACAGAGACATTGCCCTACGTCCATCGCAAGACAAAGTGGTTATCTCGGGGTAAAAACCGGGGATTGTGTATATCGACGAATGGGAGGGGAATCTATTAAAAAAGACCGGTTACTGATTGCCGTGCATTGGCTGTGAGGTCTTCTTAATCATCCGGTGTGGAAGATGGAGCGGATGTGATAGTGCGAACCTCGATTTGAGAATCCAGCAGGTCCGGATTGGTGATATTTTTCTTAATGATAAGCCTTTTAATGCTCACCACGCTATTTGATAATTGAAACCTTCCGATGAACTCACAAAGCTGACGAAGCGTTACGTTCTCGATCTCTATTTCTACGATGACTTCCTGGAAATCTGTGTCAGGGTATGACGCAACCTGCTTCATCATTTTGACGTTCTGTGTTAAGCTGCATTGTTCCACGAGGGATTCGATAAATGGTAATAACTCGAAGTTTTTTTCCTGGGAGGAGATTTTTGCACGCAAGTCTTCAAGCTCCTCACGCAGCGACATATATTCACCGGCCTTGACACGAAGCCGGTCCAGCTCATTCTGCTTTTCAGGAATCACACGTTTGAGCGTCTCCATACGCTCTAACATAGGGCTAAAACCAAACGCAAATAATGCCCAGGCAATCGTAATCACAGCAACGCCGACAGCCAATCGATATTCTCTCCGCGTTAATCGCATTATATGAGTTTCTCCGATGCAAATGATGCCTGAACGACAAAATGAACCATCTCGCTGTTGGATTCCCTGCGAACGTCGCGGACATCCACTGTTGAAAAATGTAAGGCATTACCCAGCAAATTTTGCCAATTATACACCGATTCAAAAGATTCGGTCGTTCCCTCCAATCGAATGGATTCTGCTGTAACGAGGACATCGTCGAGGCGGATCTTTAGCTCTGAAGGCGTAATCGTCGTGATCGCACGCAAAACCTCAAGTGGGCTACCTTCCTCAGAGATAGAACTCAAAAGCGTATATTCCTTCTGCAAAGCCTTCAACTGCTGCTCTAATTGGGCAAGAGGATTAACAATATTTTTCTCCTCCGGCAATGTGCGCCGAAAGACATCGTTCATCTGATTCTTAACGTCGGCGTATTGATTCTCTAAATGTGACAGTCGCGCGAACAGGCCTATCATCGCGACAATACAAATAGCAACAACAAGGACGGCACACATTGTAAATTCCTTTTTCACGTTAACGGCCGGCCTCATGTTGGCATTACCAGCATCGAGTAAGTTAATCCCGGTCGTTCTTTCGGGCGCCAAAATCCTTAACGCAAGGCCCTCGGCAATAGAAATATCCGATGGGACGCGATAGAGATGCTTTAACAGAATTTTTCCATAAGGATTAACGACAATCGTTTGGCACTGTAGATTTTCTTCTATGGCGGCCTTCAGGTCGGCGGGATTATCGACGCTTGCCACTAAATACATTCTTGTCTCCCGATCGAGTCCGCTATCAAACAGCTTTCGCCAGATGATTCCTGCTTCGAGCGACAGCACGTCAACAATGCGTTGGAGGCCCGAATTGACGTTTTCGACGGAGGCCTCAAGAATCGGCAAGTGACGCACCATCACGATGCTGTTGTCTTGAACGACCGTCAGTGTAAGATATGATTGGGCTATATGTACGATAAGGGCTGTGCCGGTCCTGATTTCAGGATGGTTTTGTGCAACCGTGGAATGAATCGCAGAAACGGTTGTATCTATCAAATCAGGACGTATCTTCGCGCCACGTAGAATGTCATATCTATCCGTTAACGATTCCTTCGCGACCGCTGCCGTAAGAACAGAATATTTCTCCGCGGTCATCCGGCGATAAGAATATACCTGCCCAACCGTCTCATTCGGATCTATGGGAAAGTCGTATTCCAATGCGAACGGTCCGTCGGCACGGATTTTATCCAGTCCGGCATAATCCGTTTCCAATCTGCGAAAGAAAACAGCTTCATTCGGCATGGAAACCGCCACAGGTAAACGCCGCCGGAATCCGTGTTCTCTCAACTTGGTCTTAAGGATGTCCGACGGTGAATCCGTGCTTCGCCGGATTTGCATTTTGAAGATCTTCTCGATGCAGAAAGCCTTTCCGATACGCAGGATCTGCACGGCGCATAAATAAGAAGAGCCGATATCGATACCGATAGCGCGCTTAACCTTCATTCTCATGACACTCCATTTCCAAACTCATCCCGCATGTCTATCCTCAGAGTTCTTTATATAAAACCATTTCGACATTTTTCGTCGCCGCATTTTTATGCACTATCGCAACAACGGTGCGGTCCAGTTCATCCACACATCCATGAGACGTGATTTGGTAATGCTCGCTCCCCGGCTTCACGGTCGTAGTTCGTCGAATCGTTTGATAAATGCTATCCCTCATTCCGGGAAGTTCTCTCAGCTCTGCAACACTCCCAAAAGGTGCCAGTTTCCGCCGGTCAACAATAAGCTGAGCCAGGCCGGCATCTACTTCTTCCGATAAGCTTTGAAGCACGAGCGCCGAGGCAAAATTAATATTAATTTTGCCATCGCCGTAAACGGTGATATAGTCGTTGATCCGATCGTAAATTTCCGGGGTCATCCCCTTTACCAAAAGAAGCTCTTCCGTTGTCTCAAGCAAATCATTTTTGCATGCGTAAGAGGGTTTTAATTTTTTATAGTAACTTGATTCCGCCCCTTTTGCCCCAAACCTGATAAAAGGTAAGGATGTAACCTGGTCGTCACGATCTATCCAGTCGATCATCGAAGAAACCAGCCCATAGCTTATCTTGGGCTGAGCATTCTTCTGCTGATTCAACAAATCAAAAAGTCTGAGCACCTGATCGATGTTAGCTCGATCCAATTTCCCGCTTTTGTCTTTGAGAACGTTGACATTCAATTTACCGGTCTCTTCAGAAACCGTCACCGAGCATTTTCCCTCATCCACATGAAATGTATTCTCACCTGATAACAGGTCCAACCATAGCTTGTCCGCCTGACGATCCTGAAGAGCCGCGATGGCGATTTGGAGTCCCGCCCGTGCGCAGTGGAGAGCTTGCTCGGATTTGCGAAAATGATCGACCGAGAGCAAATCTGCACGAGCCTTATGATGGAAACCGAGCAGCAAGACGCTCAGCAGCATCACCATGCAAAGAACGACAATGATGACGAATCCGCCTTGTTTCGAATTTATTCTTCTCGCTTTCATCGCTTGTTGTCAGATACTAACGTCTCAGTATTCGTTCCGGTGCTATGATCACAACAAGATACTTGCGCTACAGTACGATAGGTATATTGCCGGTTATCCTCATCTCGACAGCCGATTTCCATCCTTACTGCAGATGGTAATTTCTTTTCGTCTTCATCATCCCAACGACGCTGCCATTTCCGTCCATCAAAAAATTCCAATTCGAGATATTCGATGTCTTTAGCAATGAGTTTCCAATCCATTTTTTGGGTTTTATTCGTTATACCAACGAACCGTCTCTGGTTCAAAAAGAGTGCATCCTCGCGCCGATCTAATCTGTATGTCACTTCAAACAGGCCCTTTGTCGGTTTCTTTTCACCCTCAGTGAATCCATACGTCGTCACAAAATGCAGGATTTCCCCATTCGAAGCATTCCCGTTGCCCGTGAAATAGTTCATACCCTCTTCACGTACAACTCTTTTCTGCTGCGTGGCAGTTTCCTGTAATTTTTCATCTTTAGCCGTGCCAATATATGCGCAGCGGATTTGCCGTGCCATTTGATCCAGGGCCGTTCGCCCCTGTTGACACATACTTATCCTGGCCTGGCAATCCTGAGCCGATCTTGACGTTGCAAAAAAACTCCCGTAAACCATCGATAGAATGGTTGCAATCAGCGCCATAGCGATGAGAATCTCCACCAGCGTAAAGCCATTTTTGCTTCGTGTTACGTTCATGGCAGTGCCCTATCGGCAACAAATGTGGACATTTCTAAATGCTTGCGATTGCGACCCTGTTTCCAACTGATATCAACAAGCACTCTCCGTAATCCGTCCATATTTCCTGTATCCCATTGGATTGATTGCACGTCTTCCACTCGCGTTTTCCAATTCAATGTTAGACCGTTCTTTTCGACGGCGCCCGAGCGGACTCCTTCTTCAGGAACGTTAGCGGTGAGTGTCTCAGCGATCTTCTCATTGGCTAACTGAACAGCCTGCGTCATGATCTGTGCTTTTTCGACCATTTGTACGCTGATCAGATGCAATCTGAGCAACGCCATTAGAGAGATGGAGACAATGACAAGGGCGATCATCACTTCAACGAACGTAAATGCACTGATCCGCCCTTTGCGAACTGTCACACAACCTTTTAAATGCCTTGTTCCATCTCTACGCTTCAAGATTCCAGCTTTCAATATCCGCATTATCTTCGGTGCCGCCGTCCTCTCCATCCTTACCGTACGATTCCAGGTCGTAGTCTTTACTCGCCACTCCCGGACAAATATAGATATACCGATTGCCCCAGGGATCGGCAGGAACCTTATCAAGATAAGCATCGCGGTTGTAGCCTTTGACACCCGGGTCTGATACGAGCGCTTCGAGACCTTCCGAGGTGGTGGGGAAACGGCCCGTGTCGGTCTTGAATAAAGCCAGAGCGGATTCGATATTGCGTATATCGATTTTAGCTTTCATTCTCCGCGCCTGTTCAGGTCTGTTGAGAATGCGTGGCATGATGATTGTCGCCAGCAGCCCTAGAATCACGACGACAATCATAAGCTCAATCAGGGTAAAACCTTTTTTGCGAGCATGACGTTTAACTTTTATGGTCATCTTTCAAAAGCCTCTCTAAAGCATCTGATGAATATCAAATATAGGCAGTAAAACAGCAAGAACGATGAAACCCACGACCGCTCCCATGCATAAAAGTATCAAAGGCTCAATCAGTGAAGTCAGTGCTTTTGTCGTTAGCTCGACCTCGCCGTCATACATATTCGCAATATCGATGAGTCCCTCTTCCAAATTTCCACCGACCTGGCTTGTGGCGATGATATGGTACACGATCGGCGGAAATAATCCGGTTTTTCTCACGGCATGCGCAACCGCATCTCCTTTGCTGACAAAATCCTTCACGGATCCCAGTGAATCGGCGATAAAACGGTTTTGAACGACTTGCCTGACAATATCCAGAGCGCCGAGTATCGGGATACCGCTGGC
>JAFGTG010000202.1 GCA_016934255.1 Sedimentisphaerales bacterium | reverse complement strand
CTACCTCGTCCCCTGGCCTACGGGGCTTCCGTCAGCACGCCGGACGGCCTGGTATGTATCGGGGGATGCGATGCGAACGAAAGCTATGCCGACGTGTTTCAACTGACATGGACGGGCGAAAAGATAGAACGAAAGTCACTCCCTTCTTTACCGAAACCGTGTTTTAATACCGCCGCGGCGATGTTACATTCGACGATCTATGTTGCCGGCGGGCAAGAGTCACCGGATGCGCGCCGGGCCGTGACGAATTTCTGGTCTTTGGACCTGTCCCAGGACGAGCCTGAGTGGATCGAGTTGGATCCCTGGCCGGGACCGGCGAGGATTCTCCCGGTCGCCGCTGTTCAGGATGGATCGTTTTTTCTGTTCAGCGGATGCGAGTTGTTCACGGATGAAAACGGAATTATTAAACGAAACTATCTGGCTGATGCGTATCGATTCAAGCCGGACAGTGGGACCGCGGGACAATGGAAAAAAATCGCCGATCTTCCCGCCCCCGTGACTGCCGCGCCGACGCCGGCGATCCCCACAGGTCAAACCCATATCCTGATCCTCGGCGGTGACGACGGGACCTACGCAGATCGAACAACGGAACTGGCCGACAAGCATCCGGGTTTCAGCAAGGACATTCTGGCCTACCACACGATTACCGATACCTGGACGAAAGTTGGCCGCTTACCCGTGGGGCATGTCACCGCGACAGCGGTAAAGTGGCATGATATGATTGTGGTCCCTTCGGGTGAAATCCGGCCCGGCACCCGCTCGCCGAAGATACTCTCCGGCTCATTCGGAGAGATTCGCTCGGGATTCAGCCGCCTGGATTACACGACCTGGGGCGTCTATCTGCTGCTCATCCTTTGCGTCGGCTTTTATTTCTCCAAACGCGAGAAAGGAACACACGATTTTTTCCTCGGCGGCCAGCGCGTGCGCTGGTGGGCCGCGGGCATTAGCATCTTCGGCACCCAGCTCAGCGCCATCACCTTCATGGCGGCGCCAGCGAAGGTGTACGCCACGGATTGGGTCTATATCCTCAACCAGGCCACGATCATCATGTTGGCTCCGTTCATCGTCTTCTTTTACCTTCCCTTCTTTCGGCGACTTAATATTGTCACCGCCTACGAATATCTGGAGAAGCGCTTCAATGTCGCGCTGCGTCTCTTAGGCGGCGTCGCGTTTTGCCTGATGCAATTGGGCCGGATGGGAATCGTCCTGTACCTGCCCGCCATCGCCCTGGCCACCGTCACGGACTTGAACGTCTATACGTGCATCCTCGTCATGGGTATCTTCTGCACGATCTACACCGTCATGGGCGGCATCGAAGCGGTCATCTGGACCGACGTGATCCAGGTCTTCGTCCTGATGGGCGGCGCATTGCTTTGTATTGCGATCATTATCTTCAGGGTGGATGGCGGCTTCATGGGGATCATCGACCTGGGCCAGCAAGCCCATAAATTCAAGACCGTGAATCTGACGTGGGACTACACCGCCGCCGCCTTATGGGTCGTCGTCCTCGGCAACTTCCTCGCGAATCTCGTGCCCTACTCCGCCGATCAAACGGTGATCCAGCGTTATCTGACGACCCCAACGGAAAAACAGGCGGCCAATGCGATCTGGACCAACGCGGCATTGACCGTCCCGGCGGCTTTTACCTTCTTCTTCCTCGGTACCGCGTTGTACGCCTTTTATAAAACGCAGCCGGGCCGTCTCAATCCGACGCTCGAAACCGACGCCGTCCTCCCGTGGTTCATCGTCCATGAGCTACCCGTCGGCGTAGCGGGCATAGTCTTGGCCGCTGTATTCGCCGCGGCCATGTCCAGTCTCGACAGCAGCATGAACAGCATGGCGACGGTCTTCGTCACGGACTTCTATCATCGGTTCCGCCCGAATTCACCCGACCGCACTCGGCTTTTACTCGCCCGTATCATCACTGTCGCGTTAGGCATCTTCGGCACCGCCGGCGCCCTGTTAATGGCGACCTACCCCATCAAATCGCTCTGGGACCTGTTCCTCGCCCTACTGGGCCTATTGGGCGGCGGCCTGGGCGGCGTATTCATATTGGGCATCTTCACCCGTCGGGCCAACGCCGCCGGCGCTATCGTCGGCATCATCTCCAGCACGGCGATTTTGTATTACGTCCAGCGCCACACCGACGTCCACTTTTTCCTCTACGGCGGCATCGGCATTCTCTCTTGCGTCATTATCGGCTACTTCGCCAGCCTTCTGATCCCCACCTCCAAATCCTGCCCGGAAAATCTTACTCTATAGGAGATACACGAGACACAATTACAATCTCATGCGCTATGACAATTGTTCAATTTTAGTTACTCATACTGACCGATTCTTCTTGTCGTCCCTGCGAAGGCAGGGATCCAGGAACGTAACGTATGAAGTGGATTCCCGCTTGCGCGGGAATGACAAATCGTTTTATTATTGTCCTTGAACGACTTATTTAATTATTCGATCCCTAATCGGTGAGTTCGAGTGAGTTACGCGGCAACTTGAGATAGCGTGTATGATTCTTAAACCAGCTTTCTATCCAATCAGTCGGCCACCCAACGATAAGGCTGTAAGTTTTGTCATATTTCACCAAGGTGTCGGGACTTCCCAGTTCGCAAAATAACGGATTGTTCGGATTGAACATATTAAAGGTATAGATACCGTCCACACCTGCACTCCATGCGTTATGGGCTTCTGCATGCCACAATTCGCTAATACGATTGCAGTTCTCGATAAGGTCGGGATATTTTGTACTCATGACGGCGCCAATCCGCTGTTTCTCCGCGAGGCTCATGTTTATCCCGCCCCATTCAAGGCGGGATTCGCTCAAACAAGCATAAACGGGCACATTAAATTTTTTCCCGACGGTGACAAGATGTTCCCACGGTTCGAATAGAAAATATCCGCCGCCGACGATGATATCGATCATCCCCTCTTCGAGCCATTGCTTTACATCGAGTCCAATTTCGTTTTTAGCCAGATCGAGCGAATCAGGCACACGAACCGCAATAAGAATCGGCCGACCTCTCCAGATACTGACATGTTCGGTCATTTCACGAATCCGGCGAATCAAACCGGTCATCTTATCTCGCTGTTGTGGCGTAGGCTGTTCACCGAAGAGCTGCGACCTGAAATAAATCGGATGCCGGAAAAAATCCATTTCGATCCCATCGATGTCATGGTTGACACAAACTCCCTTTATCAGGTGATAGACCTTGTCGCGGACTTCT
>JAFGTG010000201.1 GCA_016934255.1 Sedimentisphaerales bacterium | reverse complement strand
GTATTGCTCGGATGGCTCCACGTTTACGTTTGGGCAAGGTGTTGGTCTCAGTGCAAGTAGCTCTGTCCGTTCTGTTGGTTACGGGGGCCGGCCTGTTACTACAGACCGTCGTTAATCTATACCGGGTGGATACGGGATTCGACATGGAGAATCTTCTGGTGTTCCGTTTAAATCCCGCCCAGGCCGGACACAAAGGCCGGGAGCTTGTTGACTGTTACGAACGCGTGCGCGAAGCAATCAGCAGTTTACCGGGTGTGCATTCCGTGGCTCTTTCCAGTATAACGCTCCTGAGCGGATCGAGCACGTCCTACGCTATCACTATTCCCGGACGCCCAACGGATGAGCACTTCCAACCCAATCAAATGATCATCAGCGACGGATTCTTCTCAACGATGGGTATTGGCCTTCTCAGCGGGCGCGACTTCAACCAAGCGGACGACCAGGGATCGGCGCCTGTGGCGATCGTGAACCAAAACTTCTGTAAATCGTTCTTCCCGGATGACGATTGCCTGGGTAAGACATTCAACGTCGGAGGTACCGTGTATCAGATCGTGGGTCTCTGTTGTAACGCCCGATACGATGATCTTCGAGGCGAAGCGCCGCCGATCATGTATTTCCCATACAGGCAGAGGCCGGAGGATCGAATGACCTTTGAGGTGCGTGCCGTCTTGCCCGCCATGTCTCTCGTGCCGGCTGTGCGCAGGCTCGTTGCCCGTATCGACAACAACCTTCCTCTGGAAAATGTTGCCACCCAACAACAGGTGGTTCGGAATAGGTTTGTGCCGGAACGGCTCTTTGCCGGATTGTGTGGCGTTTTGGCCTTTTTGGCTCTCTTGTTGTCGTCCATCGGCTTGCATGGCTTGATGGCCTATGATGTGGAACGGCGTATTCCGGAGATGGGGATTCGTCTGGCGCTTGGCGCCCGGCCCAAAGACGTGGCTTGGTCGATTGTGTGTCAAGCCCTAATTCTTGCAACAATCGGCATAATGATTGGCATACCGGCGGCGTTGGCCCTGGCCCGCCTGGCGCGGAGCGCCTTTTTCGGAATAGAGCCACACGATCCGATGACCTTTGCGCTATCCATCATTTTACTGCTCGGCGTGGCGGTCTTCGCCGCCTGGATGCCTGCACATCGGGCGTCGAAAACTGATCCGATGGAGGCGCTGCGGTACGAGTGATTGAATGAGAATACAGAAGACTGATAGCAGAGGGAAAGACAAATGAGAACGATATGGCATGACATGCGTTATGGGCTTCGTCAATTGCGTAGGAGTCCCGGTTTCACGGCGATCGCGGTGCTGTCACTGGCCCTGGGGATCGGAGCCAACACGGCGATCTTCAGTCTGATCAACGGCATCCTATACAAGTCTTTGCCCGTCCGCAATCCGGGTGAGCTTCGGCTGATCAACTGGACAGGCCAAGCATGGCCCGGGTTTGGTGGTTCTCGTGACTTTTCAGGTAATGTTGGACGAACCCGATCTCACAAAATCTATTCCGGATCCTTTCCGTATCCCGCATACCGGGATTTCGTCGGGCAGGCAAAGGGATTCTCTGATATGTTTGCTTTCTCCTACTTTGATGATCCTGTAACGATCAGTGTGAGGGGTGTTGCGTCATTGGCAAACGGGCAAATGGTATCGGGCAACTTTTTCAAAAGCTACGGTGCAGGGGTCTTGATTGGAAGATCGATTACGTCCGAAGATGATCGTCCTGATGCTACACCGGTGGCCGTTCTCACCTATCCTTTTTGGCGACGCGTCTATGGTCTCGATCCTCACGTTTTGGGCCAGACTCTCACAGTAGACAAAACAAGTTTTACCGTCATTGGCGTACTGCCTCGTCATTATGTCGGTCCTCTGTCCGGTGAGAGGCGTACCGATTTCTATGTCCCCATGATGGCCCCAACGCCCCTATGCGAAGACGAATGGTTAAGTTCGTATGACGCATGGTGGGTTCAGATCATGGGGCGACTGGCTCCGGAAACCGACGAGGCCCAAGTGCAGAGCTCGTTGGAGATTGTGTTCAGTCACATACTGAATCGTTCTACCGTGGAGATTGACCGGCCCGGGATCCTCTTGCAGAAAGGTCGGCAGGGGGTATTAATCAACCGTCAGGTGATGGCTCAACCTTTATGGTATTTGCTTGGCGTGGTGGGTTTAGTCTTGCTGATCGCCTGCACGAATCTGGCCGGTCTGCTGCTGGCGAGAGGGGCAGCCCGTCAACATGAGATGGCCGTGCGTGCGGCAATGGGTGCCGGGCGGTGGCGTCTGATACACCAGTCACTTACGGAGAGTATGATCCTATCCATGGCGGGTGTATGTCTCGGGTTGGTATTCTCCGTATGGATAAGAGCGGCGCTGACTGGTTTTGTTACCGATTCGTCAAGGTATCAACAATTCGACCAAAGCGTTAATGCGCACATTGACCTAAGCGTTGATACGAACGTTTTGCTCTTTGCCCTGGCTGTTGGCATGGTCACCACCTTATTGTCCGGCTTGTTTCCGGCGTTGCGTGCTGGAAGCACCAATCCGTCGGCCGGTCTTAAAGACAGTGGTAGCCGCGGCGCACCGCGGCTCGGTCTGGGCAAGGTGTTGGTCTCTGCACAGGTGGGTTTGTCCGTCATTTTGGTTATGGTTGGTGGGCTCTTATGCCAGACCCTGATCAATCTATATCGAACGGATCCGGGATTCGACGCGGAGAATCTCTTGCTCATTCCCATCGAACCTCTTTCGTCACTGTCCCCCCCGGAAGATCTGAATGCCTTTTATGGTACCGTGCGTCAGAGGATCGCGGAAATCCCCGGTGTCCGGTCGGTCGCCCTTTCATGTCGGACAATACTGGAAGGACAGTGGTGGAACCGTGAAATTTCAATACCCGGTCGTTCGGACAAAGAACCGCAAGATTCTTTGGCTCTGGTTGTGAGTGAGGGCTATTTCACAACCATGAGAATGAAATTCCTACAGGGGCGTGATTTCCGTGTAACGGATACAGAAGATTCCCAGACAGTTGCTATCGTCAATGAGAAATTCGCACGCGAGTTTTTCCCAGATGAGAATCCTCTGGGCCAATTCATCAGGGCTGATGGACTACAATGTCAGATTGTAGGTCTGTGCAGTAACCAGAAATATGATAGCTTACGTCGGGATAGTTCACCGATTCTATATTTACCTTATACACAAATTCGGTTCATCTTTTTGACCTGCATAGTACGCAGTGTGCTTCCTCCGATGTCTCTGGAACCCGCCGTGCGTCAGGCTATAGCCGATATCGACCGTAACCTGCCACTTGAGGGATTTACGACACAGGAACTTGCACTCAAGGACTCTCTCGCTCGAGAAAGCCTCTTTGCAATGCTTTGCGGAAGTCTTGCTCTTCTGGCTTTGGCACTGTCCTGCATCGGCCTGTACGGACTGATGGCCTACAACGTGGCGCGGCGTACAGGCGAAATGGGCATTCGCAAGGCCTTAGGTGCACAGCCTTTCGATGTCGCATGGCCGATCCTCAGGGAGGCCCTAATACTTGCTGCTATAGGTATGGTCATCGGCTTACCTGTCGCACTGGCTCTGGTTCGTGTGATCCGATCTTGTTTCTACGGCATCGAACCTCATGATCCTCTGACGATCATCGGGGCCGCCACGCTCATGATCACCGTCGCCGCCCTGGCCGCTTGGATTCCGGCTCGCCGGGCGGCCAAGATCGATCCGATGGAAGCATTGCGGTATGAATAATGAGTTATGATTTTCGAAGAAAAAGGATTAATGAAAGGAAGAAATGGGCCGTTTAATAAATGATATCAAATTCACTCTTCGTCAATTGCGAAAGAATCCCGTCTTCACTGTCGTTGTCGTAATGACGTTGGCGCTTTGTATAGGCGTCAATACCGCCATGTTAGGCGTATTGTACCGAGTTGTATTGAAGCCTCTGCCATTTGCGGATTCCGAGCGACTCGTTGATATTCAGGTGCGTCATCAAGACTCGGATTGGAACGAGTCGGATTTATCAGCTCCTGAGTTTCAGATATTGAGTTTTGAGAATGAAGTCTTTGAACGTGTGGCGGCCTTCTCGGATGAATTTACCAATCTCTCGGGAGTTGGGATACCGCAGCGAGCCTGGGGGATAAGGATTACACCTGAGTTCTTTACCGCCTTGGGTGTCGCCCCGGCAATGGGTCGAATGTTTTCTCCTGAAGATTATACGTCAGGCAACGATCACCTTGTCTTGCTCAGTGACGGACTATGGCGCGAATGTTTTGGAGGCCGAACCGATATCCTCGGCCAAGACTTTCTTCTCGACGGCAAATCGGTCACCATCTGTGGGGTCATGCCGCCAGGTTTTCGTTACCCCCGTCGGTACGTCAGCTACTGGAGGCCGCTGGTATTGACGCCCGAACAGCTTAGCGAAAGCGATGACCGTTTTCTGAGTGTGATCGGTCGTTTGCAGCCTGGTATCTCCATGGAGGAAATGAGACAACAGCTACAGGGATTATCACGGGTTTATGCCGAACACCAGGCCGGCGTCTCCTCAGACCGGATCACCTTCGTCGGACGATCCCTGCTCAAGCAAAAGCTCGGTGGAGCGGGACGTATTCTCTGGATTCTTTTTGGAGCCGTGAGTTGCGTGACCCTCATCGGGTCGACGAACCTGATCAATCTCTACCTGACGCATCTCGGTAAACGCCGTAAAGAACTTGTCGTTCGCAAGGTGCTCGGCGCCCGAAACCGACATATTTTCCGCCAGTGGCTGACGGAATCGTGTTTGCTCTCTCTGATGGCCGGCATGATGGGTGTCACGCTCTCGGTATGGTTCATTCATCTGCTAAGAATTTTTGCTCCCTATGAATTACCGCGCGCCGAAGAGATCGCCGTCGATCACGTGATCGTTGCTTATGGTTTCATCGTGTCGTTGCTGGTGGGTGTGGGAATGTCGATCATTCCATTGGTGCACGTCCTTCGGCAAAACGGGAATGCTGATGTTCTCAAGAGTCGGGAAGGTGATGGTAATGCCGCACGGCAAAAGACCCGCTTCTGGTTGGTTGGGGTCGAGGCAGCCATTGCTACACTCTTGTTAATCAGCGCAGGATTGCTCTGGAACAGTTTTCGCAGTGTGATGCGTGTTGATCCCGGGTTTTCTTCCGATCACATTTTGACCGCACGGATTGCTTTATCGAACGAGGCGTATGACAATGATGATGCCCTGAGAAGCTTTTATCGTCGGCTAACGGACCGCGTGGAATCCCTTCCTGAAGTGAGCGATGTGGCTATGGTCAATGCACTCCCATTAAGCGACATCAATTTTAATCGATCCATTAGTATTGAAAATCGTGGCATGACGAACGGGCTCGCTGAAGATGAGGCTCCAAGAGCGAACTACACATCCGTCAGTACAAATTATTTCAAATTAATGGGTATTCCGATTCTGGCTGGTCGTACGTTTGAGCCCATTGATGAAAAAGGTGGGCCTGTCGTGATTGTCAATCAGTGCCTGGCCAGGCGTTATTTCCCGCAAGGACAGGCGATTGGTCAACGCATCAAGTTAGGTCCCGGACGCTGGCTTCCCTGGATGACCATCGTGGGCGTTAGTGCAGACGTTAAGAATTATGGACGCGAGGCTTTCTCTAAACCGACCTTCTATGTGCCTTATCAGCAGAAGGAACTTCCCACCTACACCATGCGGGGCATGTTTTTAGTCGCCAAGATCCACGCCCCGGCAGACGTCGTCATCAATCGCCTGCGGAGCGAATTGTACGTGTTGGATCCGTCATTGCCCCTGGCCAACATCGAAACTATGGACAGCCGCCTGAACGAGGCCGTAGCGAATCGGCGTTACCATTCGACCCTGATGGGCCTGTTTGCCGTGCTGGCCCTTATGCTCGCCATGATCGGACTCTTTGGGATTCTCTCATGCGTCGTTACCGAACGTCGGCATGAGATCGGCATACGTATGGCATTGGGATCGAACCGTATCGATCTTTTCCGGCTTGTCCTGAAGCAGGGATTGAAACCCGTGTTAACTGGAGTCTTTTGTGGATGGGCACTGTCCTGGGCATCTCAAAACCTTCTAGCGGGATTTCTATACGGTGTTTCGCCGAATGATCCAATGACATTTATTTGGGTCGGTTTGCTCTTCCTGGCGGCCGCCGCCGTGGCTTGTCTGCTCCCTGCCTATCGTGCCGCAACGATTGATCCGATGGAGGCGCTTCGATGTGAATAACCGATTGGACGACAGAGAGTAGAAGGAGTAAAGAATGAAGACAATTTGGCAAGATATTCGTTACGGCGCCCGGATGCTAACAAAGCGTCCGGGTTTTACCCTCACGGCGGCGGTTGTGTTGGCGCTGGGAATCGGCGCCAACACGGCCCTTTTTAGCGTGATGCACAGCGTCCTGTTCAGTCCGCTGCCTTTTGGCGATTCGAAGCGTCTGGTTATCATGCAAACGCTCTGGCGTCCCAGCGGCGGCAAGGGGAGTGTGTCCGGGCCGGACTATATCGACTGGGCCGAACGCAATCAAGTGATGGAAGGAATTTGCGCCTTTGACGTTTGCCAGTTGAATCTCACCGGATCGGGCGAGCCGTTGGCCATACAGGGCTTTCGCACCACGGTGAATTTTTTCGATGTTTTGGAGCCGGACAAAATGCTCCTGGGACGTAGTTTTCGTTCGGATGAGGCGCAAATGGGGAACCATTATGTGACTGTATTGAGCCATAATCTCTGGCGCGACCGTTTTGATTCGGATCCGAATATCGTCGGCAATACAATTGCCCTGGACGGCGCTCCCTTCACCGTTGTCGGCGTCGCCAATCCTCTCATGGGTTTTATCGAGGAGATGGTCCGTATTTACATCCCCATGACCCGGGAGGAATTAATCAAGAGAAACCGCGGCAATCACTACCTCAACGTTTTAGGACGCATTAAGCCGGGTATCTCGTTGGCCCAGGCCCAGGCCCAGATGGACCAGGTTGCCTTGCAGGTTGCGGGAGAAAATCCTAACTCGAACGTTGATAAGGGGGTCATCCTCGAGCCTCTCCACGAAATGTTGGTCGATAGCATTCGCACTGCTTTTTTCGTTTTGTATGGCGCCGTTACCGTTCTGCTTCTGGTCGCTTGTGTGAATGTGTCCAATTTGCTCGTGGCCAAAGCCTCGGCTCGCAGTAAGGAGATTGCTATTCGTCAGTCATTAGGCGCAGGTCGCATACGGCTCATTCGGCAATTACTGACCGAAAGTGTTTTACTCGGTATCTTCGGTGGTATCCTCGGACTCGTCCTGGCGTTTTGGAGCCTGGATATGCTTCAATTGATTGCTCCAAGAATCCAGCAGACGGGAGGGGGGGAACTCCCCGGATTTGAGGAGATTCGAGTCAATCTGCCCGTCTTGGGATTCACGATTGGTTTGTCCCTTATCGCCGGATTGCTCTTCGGTATGGTCCCGGCCTGGCAGGGCACGCGCCACGGTTTGAGCAATACATTAAAGGAAACGGGGCTACGTGTCTCACACGGCCGCACGCGTCATCGCACGCTGGGAATGCTCGTTGTCGCGCAAATTGCGCTGGCTATGATTTTACTTACCGGGGCGGGCCTGCTCGTTAAAAGCTTTATTAAGCTGCAAGCCTCAAATCCGGGATTTAATGCCGAGCGACTTCTGGCTTTGTATGTGGTACGTCCCGACACGAAAGAGAATCAAGATTTACAGCATCGCGTCGCGTTTTCCAGACGCGTCATTGAAGGATTGGCGGCATTGCAGGGCGTCGAATCAGCCGGACAGATTGATATGCATCCGATGAATGCGTCGAACAGCAATAGCTCATTTCGTATTATCGGGAAAGAGGTATCGCCGTCCGCCGAACAGCGTATTGTGAGTTGTGATTATTTTCGCTGCCTGAACATTCCGCTGATGCAAGGGCGGACCTTCACGCCTCAGGATAACGATCAAAGTCAGTCGGTCGTGATCGTGAGTCAGGAGCTTGTCCGGCGCTATCTATCCGATCGGGATCCCATCGGGCAGGTGATTCACTTTTGGGGTCGTGAAAGGGCGATCGTCGGTGTCGTGGGGGACGTTAAAATCAGAACCTTGAGAACCGATGATTACTCGCCTTTTGTGTATATGCCCCTCGCCCAGGAATGTGGACGCCACATGACCTTCTTCATTCGTACGACCGGCGATCCCATTCATTGGG
>JAFGTG010000200.1 GCA_016934255.1 Sedimentisphaerales bacterium | reverse complement strand
CTGGCGTATTTTTTATAGATGGCGTCAAACTCTTGACCTGTTGTGTAGGTGAGTATGATCGTTTTTTCGATGCCCGCTTCGTCCATAACACGGACCCATCGGTCAACCTGCTCGGGCGTCTTCGCGTAGGGGTGAGCGTGCATGTCAATCGCGGGGTATCTGGCCTTTTTGATAGTCGTTTGGGGACTGTTGTAAATCGACCGCGGATGAAAATCCTTGAGCAATAACGTCTCAGGTGAAGCATTATCTTCGGCATTTAGCGCGTTTCCCATGCTGATAATGAGAATCAACATCATAGCCATCAAAGCTGAACGATTTTTTGGATTTAGGATCATGGTCGATCTCCTTTTGCAGTAAAACCATCAATTCGTAAGCTTCTATAGTTTTCAATGTTCTCATTTCACTTCGTATTCTGTTTTCAACTGCGAGAATAATTTTTCCAATTCGTGGTTACTGAGTGGGCGGTCCCACATGAGCAAACGCGCCAGTTCGCCGTCAAAGGATTCATGACCTGGATGGTTCGTTGCGTCGCGTTCCTGTCCGATGGCCATTTTCGATGCGTTGGCCTTCGGATTGACGGGAAAAGGTATGGACGCTACCGGCTTGTTGTCGTTAATAAACAGTTCGATGGTAACCTTCCCTATTCCGGCGCCCATGCGGCCGGCGATGACATAGTAACAATTCTCTTGCAGTTGGGGGCCGAGAAGCTGGGGATTGTTCTGGTCCCATCGGCCGAACGTGATACCGTTTCGAGAACCGATCCAAAGCGTGTTGTCATCTTTAAGTCCCGCCCAGAAACCTTCGTATTTTCCGCCATTTTTCAAGTTGCCGAAGAAGGAATTGACATCCTTGAGGCCGGATACCTGAGAATAAACCGACATCACGGCGAACCACGTATAACCGCTGCCGAGGATCAGATGGTCGAAAGCATCCTCGTCGAAATTAATGAGTTCCTGCCGTTTGAATACAACGGTGTTATGACCTCCGATGGCTTCTACCTTTTCTTTCAAGACCGGATGCCCAGTTCCCCTTTGATGGCTTGAATCTCTGGTGGCGATAAAAGTCTTGGCCTTGAAATCCACTTGGTTTTCCCAGGATGCAATCCGCCCGTTGGTTAATGTGATCCCGTGGTCCGCGTCCAGGTCGAGGATAAGACCTTCACGTACAGGATCAGCCGGCTGTATCGCTCCCTTCGTTTTTGTCTTAATGCGACAGAGCGTGTCGTCAACGGTCATGTATAGAACCGATCCGTCATCGCCCCAGGCACAGTTCGAGGTGGGTTTGCCCGTATGAATCCGGCCGAGCGCGTTGCCCTCCGGCGTAATGACATAGACACCGCCGGGACCCGTGGCGAATAGATTCCCGTGCTGATCGACTTTCAAGCCGTCGGGGCTACCTGGAAATTTTCCTCTAAAATTCGTGAAGTCAAACAATATTTTTCCACGACCGAGAATGCCATCGGAGTTGACCAGAAAGGCTTTTATGACAGGGTTCTTGGAGTCGGACTGAGCAACGTATAAAAGCGTCTCGTCCGGAGAAAATGCAATACCGTTGGGTCGGGTCATTTCTTTTGTGAGTAAAGTGATCTCGCCGTCCGGGGAGAGTCGATAGACGCCACAGAAATCGAGCTCTCGTGTCGGATCGTCGAATTTCTTGGGCAGGCCGTAAGGCGGATCGGTGAAATAGATATCGCCGTTGGATTTGACGACGGCGTCGTTCGGGCTGTTGAACCGCTTGCCCATATAGCTATCGGCGAGTGTTTTTTTACCGCCATCTTTTTCGAGTCGTGAAATGCGCCGGTCGCCGTGCTCGCAAAAGATCATACGGCCCTGTCGATCTAACATCAAACCGTTGCTGCCGGGCTCCCGTCCGTAATCCGCGATGCCTGTATAACCGGATGGTTTCATAAACAAGCTGATACCTTCACGCTCTTTCCACTTCATAATGGAGTTCCGGGGTATGTCGGAGAATAGAAGATAGCCCCCGATTGCATCTTGAATCCACAAAGGCCCTTCGGACCATTCCAATCCCGATGCGAGTAGTTCGATTTTCGCGTCGGATGCCACGAACTCGTTCATGCCTTCCTCAAAAATCACGACTTCGCCGATTGTTGAATGAGGAGCTGATTCCTGTGACATTGCGGTTTGGGGATGAATCAGAGATATTATGAATAAGACCGCGAAGGAAATCTGAAATGTTTGTCGTCGTTCCATCTAAGGCCTCCTACACTTTTTTTCGTTTCCTAAGAATATAGATTCCTATCATCAAAACCCCCCCCATCCCCAGGATAACGGCATAGGCAGATGATGTATTAGATGTTTTTGGCTGGGGAGAATCCGAAGGCTGATTTGTGTTTTCGACTTGGCGTGCGGTCATAATCTCCCTTGGCACGCCTTCTTTGCCGAATGACGTCAGCGTACTCGTGGCCGAATAAGCTTCTTGTGACCAGGTGAGAAACTTCATGGGATCTTTTCGGTACACCTCTTTCACCAGCCCATTGATCTTCGGATGGTACCATCGTTCTCGCTCTTCAGTAAAGGGAATTTTAATGATCTTGATTTTAAATATCGACTTTGTTTTGAATATAAAGTGCCAACAGTCCACAAACTCTCCCGCCGGCGTTGTGATTGTTTCGTTGTCGAGTCTCTGGATCTCCATCGTGCTCGGAAGCGTAAAGTCTGCCGATTCCATCTTCAAAGATGTCTCTATAGTCTTTTCCTGGCCAATAGTCATGTCCATGATTTGATAGGGTATCGGCGGATTATATTTAAGCTTGGCTGTCTCTCCTTTTTCATTCTCAAATTCGATGGTTGTAAGCAGTCGTTCCTGGTTGACGTAGAGTCGTCCTTTGGCCATTTCATCCTTCGTGAAGCGATCTTCGATGATCCACTGTTTACCCTCCGGCTCTTCGATGACACCGACCACATGTATGATCCGCTCTCCGTCGATATCATTCGGTTCGAAGCTGCCGGGCCGAGGTCCCTCATGTTGGTATTTCCACCGTTGTCCGACCTCAAACGGTTCCTTCGTATCTTGTCCGGCCCATCCTGTAAGACTCAACAGACCGACCAATACGCTCATGATTACGATAGGCCTATCGGTCATAAAACATTCTCCGTATCAAACCAGACGTCTGTCATGGCATCATATTACCCGATTCATTCCGGTATCGCCACTACTTCGGAAAATTGCTGATCCGTGCTGCTGTCATTAAGTGGACCAATGGACCTTTTCGAGTTTCTGGGTTTTTTCGGCGAGATTAAATATCGTGCGGGCGTTGTCGTGCATGATGGGATCGGTCAGTTCGATGGCGCGGTCGAGGCTGAGCCAGCCTTCTTCGACGAGTTCCGACAGGGCCAGGGCAATTCCGCGGCGTGCGATGACGGCGTGGCCCAAGACCGGCTCTACGGGGATATAATCGCCCCCGAACGTGACGATTTTGTTGGTGGGCGCCGTGACAAGATACTTCTTGAGGAAATCTTTGGCCGCGATGGGATTGATGATCCACGACCAGCACATGTCGATGTAGGCGTTTGTATATTGCTTAGCGACCGATAGGATTTCTTCGTAGTACGGATAGCAAATGTGCATGAAGACAAATCGTGCCTTCGGAGCCGTTTTGCATAGATCCGTCGCCGATCCCGCGTTCCGAATCAATCGCGACAAGGGCATACTGTTCTGACCGGCGTAATATCCGGTGTGAAGTTTGACGGGCAGGTTCGCTTTTGTCGCCGCTTTCACAGCGTACCAGAAGAGATGATCCTCAAGCTGCTTCCGTTCTTGCGAATTGAGTTTCTCGCCGGATAGTCGTTTCTGGAAAACAGGTTCGGCTATTTCAGTTGGCACTTTTTCGTAGTCGATGTCCCGGCTATAGGCATTTTGCGATTTCACCGCCACGGCGTACGGCCCGTACGTTTCGAACCACCAGTCGATCACACGGTACCAATCTGTGAGGGCCTTAACATCGATCCCCGCCGGTTTGGCGTACGCATTAATATTTGGACCGGCAAACATGCCGACGATACTGATATCTTGCATGAGAAGCGTGGGCAACTCGCTTTTGCGGAACGGTTCGCCCAGGGCGTTGACCTGACAAGATTCGATACCGCTTTTCTCACAGAGGATTTCTTTATAGAAACCTTTTCGTCGGACTTTTTCATAGCCGGCGACGACTTTTCCTATCGTATCTTGGCTAAGCTCCGGAACATCGTAAAGCTGTTGTATCGCCGTTTCGACTGCCATGCCGTATCCCGTGTTTCGCACGGCGGGCCAATACGGTGCAAGAATGTTCCACTTATCCATAGGAGCGATATCGCGGGAAAAGAATTTGTTATATTCGTCGCCGGGCATGCCGCTGGTGAGCAGGTCGGAATTGAGGTAGTGACTCAACAAAAGCGTCCAATCGTCACTTTGAATCCGACGATGCTTTCCTTTGAGCCGATCGTGCTCTTCAATCAGATGTTCGTGCGTATCGATCAAGGGTGTGGAAAAGACTTTAGCGAAGATCGTTTTACGTATATCACTTTGGTTGTCCAACTCTTTGCCGGATAGACCTGCGAATAACCTGCCATAAGTCGGTTTGGCCAGGAACGCCGCCGCTCCGATGGCCCCGATTCCCTTCAATGTTGACCTGCGGGAAAGATTCTCTTTCGCTTTCATTTTTTACCATCCTGAATGTACGTCTTTGCCGCCGATGAGCTGGAAGACGATATAATTGGCGGTGAGCTCCGGTACCGTACCGTTCTCCATCTGCTCCCAGACGTCGTTGTCGAAAACTCTATCGTCGTTGCATAAGGTCACGTGGCCATCCTTGAACAGGCCGTGGACCGCATAATTACTCTTTCGCCTGTGGCTGATCTGCTCTTTGTGTCGAATCAGGTCCGTCATGTAGGGAATAT
>JAFGTG010000018.1 GCA_016934255.1 Sedimentisphaerales bacterium | reverse complement strand
TTTTCTTCGCCGGTGGCGTCGAAGACTTTATCGCCGTCGATCACGCCGTCTCCGGCTATCGCGATATTGTCCACGCCATCGCCAAGGATCAGTGCCCGGTGCCACTTGCCCCATTTGGCTTCGGGTAAATAAGCCGGCGGGATGGGATGTTGGTATTGGTCGAGGTCCGTTGTCCCGACCAGCGTCGCGCCCGCGTCCAGGAAGAGCGTCACATGGCTCTTAAGATGTACGGTGCCCGACACGTACCTGCCCGGCGACAGCCGAACCTGGCCGCCCCCCGCCGAAGCGCACGCGTCGATGGCCTCTTGGATGGCTTTCGTATCGAGCGTTTTACCGTCTCCGACGGCTCCGAAATCGCGAATATTGAATACGCCGGGCGTGGCAGCCAATGCCGCTTGAGCGGCCACGACGAATCCTATCGGAAGAAGCGCATTCGTAATCACTTTCGATACGCCATGAGGAGAATGGGAGTGAGGATT
Organism: Sedimentisphaerales bacterium; assembly: GCA_016934255.1. Lineage (GTDB taxonomy): Bacteria > Planctomycetota > Phycisphaerae > Sedimentisphaerales > Anaerobacaceae > JAFGTG01. Next base: position 7,926 of record JAFGTG010000018.1, on the reverse strand, counting down.
ATGATGAATCATGGAATGGCGTCCTCCGGTTTAAATATTTTCGACGGATTTTCGCAGCTCGCGACACGAATGGAAGAATTCCTCCGGCGTCATCTCTTTCAGGAAAACCAGTCCGCGCGTTCCACGAATGAGCGCGCTTTCGTGGTTGTGGAACCATTCCCGTCCGAGACATGTTTTAATCGTACGATACTGCTGGACCTGGATGCGCTGGGCCAGTTCCGAGAACGGCCCGTCGTACTCGTAGCTTGGGAACGAAGCGTTTTTCTGACTGCTGAAGGAATTCATAAACGCATCGTGGGCCGTGGCGAACATGGCCATCGTCACGGGGACATACACGTTGGCCTCGGACGGATCGAAGCGGAACCAGACGTTTCGATAGCCCCAGATTTTCAGGTCGGTTTTGCCGCTGGATTTCAGATAGAGGCGAAGGGCTTCGGCCATTGCCTGCATGACTTTGTAATGCGTGTCCGGACCGCTGGCTTCGGGATCGAAAGCGACGGTCACGACGTCCGGCCGAATCCGCTCCAGCTCGCTGACAATCGGCATGACATCCTCATCCATCGTCGGCTCCTCGGTGAAAATGTCGCCCGTGTAGAAACCTAATCGCAGATGCCGGATGTTCTTGCATTGCCAGCCGTAGTAACCCCACAGACATTCCGCTTCCCATTCACGGCACATCCCCTTGAGTTTCTGGATATAGTCGGGGTCTTTCCTGCCGGGATACACCGTAGCGAAATAATTTTCCAACTCGTTGATCCGGGCATCCATATTACTCAAAAAACTTCCGTCGAAGAGTTCGACGAGATTGCGAAGCATCCTGCGGGCGCAGCCTTCGGCTTTGTGGTGCTCGTTGCGCCCGGCGACGCCGTCGAGATATTCCCAGACGTCGCGGTCCTTCGTATCGTCCTGGGTGTAGTAATCTTCTTCAAGGAGTGCTCTGAATTCGTGAATGCCGAGGAATTGACGGAGATTCACCATCTGACTTCGCATAAATTCATTGGTCACCGAGGTGAAACCGCTGGTCAGCGTCATGAAATGATGCGTATTCGTAAACCGGCGGAAGTGGCGGACGACCTGGGCGAAGTAACCGAGCATAATGTCGTCGTGGTGCGGTTCGGTATGGAGGAAACATTTGTTTTTATAGACCCGCACGCCGTTTCCGATCTTTGAAATCAAACGATCGTGCACCTTTTGCGTAAGCTTTCGCAGTGGTTTCGGTCGCTTTTCGAGTATCGCCGAAGCGAATCGCTCGGATTGAACGTCCGCATCCGTCAGCTCCAGCAGGGTTTTGTTTTTCTTCGTCGCCAGATCGACGAGGACTTCTTCCACGTCGGCGTCGGTTGCGTGCGTCGAACTTTTCACGCTTTCGATCCGCCGTTCGGGTAAGCTGATGGCGGCACCGCCCGTAATATAGAAGCGGGCGTTGGGCAGTTTTCCCAGACAACTGGCGGGAACGCGGATGTGGTCGTCGGACTGGATTGCTTGCGCGACGAGATTGGCCTTCGCCTGGCCCGCGGCGATGACAATCGCGGTGCAATCGGGATTGTACGTGATGGTTCGCAGACCAATCGTAATGACCAGGCGCTTGCGGGCCGTCTCGATCCCGCCCAGGTCCGTCGCGGCGGCGGCCTGGGTCTCATAGTTAATCGGGCACAAGCGCGTCGTGGAATGGTGGTCCGAGCCTTTAATATTGAAACCGATGTGACCGTCCGGACCGATCCCGCCCAGGAAGAACCCGATGCCGCCTAATTCGCGAATCCGATGTTCGTACTCCATGCACCATTGATCCACGGCTTCGAGCATGCTTTTTTGTTTGCGTTCAAGCTCATTGGTGGCCTGGCGGTAGCGGAGCGTCAGATCCACGTGGTCGTCGGGCCAGATATCCTGGAGCTTTTGCCCCGGCTCAAGACCGATCTGCGTCGGATCGATGAGCAACGCTTTTGACGGATCGAGACCGAAATCCTTGATATAAAAATGCTTGACGTAATAGCTGAAGCTGTTGTGCTGCGACGAATGCATTGGGTAGAACTCGTCGATTTGCACGAAATGGAGGCTTTTCATGTCCGGTTTTTTAGCCGGATCGACGCCGTTTTGTTCGAGAAGTCGTTGGACCTCCGAGGTATTCCAGCCATCAAGCAGACGCTGAATCCATTTGATGAAATGCTCGGGACTTTTGCCCGTCGGCAGGGAGATGACTCCGCCGGGATGGTCCTGGACCCATTCGATGAAGCGCATCGCGGCCAGTTTGCCCAGCGCGGGGAAGTTCTCTACAACAATCGTGGCGATCTTCTCCGTCGGTGGATACAAAACCGCATACGGCGAAGCTTCCACGGCGATTTTCTCTACAGATGTCAGATTCGTTTTCATATCAGATGTTATCTCTCAGAGGATTTTCATTGTCAAGCATAGATCATCATTTGTTGAATGTGTCTTGTCATTACGACGATTTAAGGCTGGAAGTGCTCGGTTTCCTTGTGCCATTCCGGGCTTTCGGAGAGGGTCAGGGCCGTATCGATCAGGGCGATGTGAGAATACCCTTGAGGAAAATTGCCCAGCAGCCGCTTCGAGGAGAAATCGATATCCTCACTAAAGAGACCGACGTGGTTACTGTACTTTAACACCTGTTCGAACATCTCCACGGCTTGCTTCTCGCGCCCGACAAGGTAGAGGCTCTTAATCATCCAGAACGTGCAAATCGTAAACGAGGATTGGGGCACGCCGAAATCGTCCGGCGTCTTGTAGCGATACATCAGGCCGTCTTTACAAAGTTCCTCAAAGCTTCGTAGGACCGTATTGATGTAAATCGGGTCCTTATGAGAAAGGAAACCATACTGTTGCGATAGGAGATTGGAGGCATCCATTGAGGTCCCGCCGTAGAACTGGGTCAACATCCTGGCGGTCGGATCGCAGCCTTTTTTAAGAATATCGACCTTCATTTCATCACGCGTCCTGGCGAAGCTCTCCGCATCCGCTTTTTTTTGGAAGAAATAAGCGATGCGGGCGGCGCGATCCATGGCCACCCAGCAGAGAATCTTGGAGAACGTATAGTGTTTCTGTTCCGTTCGGAACTCCCAAATACTGGAATCCAGCTTCTTCCAGTTATTCCGAACGTGGCGTGCGAGCGTTCGAACCACCGTCCAGATATCATCTTTGTTATTTAACGTATGGTGGAAGATCATTAAGCTCTGATAGATGGCATCCAATAGGACGCCGTAGATATCGTTTTGCCTTTGCCTGGCGGCGGCGTTGCCGATCCGCACCGGCCTGGATTGTTCGTAGCCGGCCAGCCAGGGTAATTCTCTCTCGACGAGCTGACCCCGATGGTCGATGGGGTAGAGGATTTGAATCTTCTCATCTTTATACGGAACGATATCCAGGATGAATTGCAGGAAGCGTTTAGCGACGTTGAAATGCCCAAGCCGGGCCAGCGTCGTAATAGTCATGGACGCATCTCGAATCCAGCAATACCGGTAATCCCAGTTCCGAACGTCGCCGATGGTCTCCGGCAGGCTGGTCGTGACCGCGGCGAGGATGGCTCCGGTCTTTTGATAAGCCAACAGTTTCAAAACAAGGGAGCTTCTTTCCACCTCTTTTTGATAATGCGTGAAAACCTTGGTTTTGGCCACCCACCCGAGCCAATAGACCTTAGTTCGCTCGAATTCCAGTTGAATCCAGTCGAGGTCCGGCCGAATGAGCTTCTGATTGTAGCTGAGAAGGAGAAAGCCGTCGCGCTCGATACGAATGGGTTGGGCGTTCGCCACGGCCTCGAAAGGCAGATCGGTGTATAAATAGACGGATTCGTATTGCCCTTTGACGGTCAGATGCTTGATGAACTCATCCGCGATCTCCACTCGCGTCGGATGCTGGGCGTAGGCGGGACGGGGCTGGTAATGGATCCGAACCTCCGGCGTGCCTGAGAGATGCCGGATGTAACGGACGATATCGGGCGGACAGTGATAGAGGCCGTCCTCGGTTTTGTATCGAGGCATGAAATCAATCAGCTCGAAGGCATGGTCGCCGCAGGAAAATTGGGTCACGAGAATATTCGTTTTGTTGATATACTCCTGGTCGATGCGGTATTCGCCTAAAGGCTCGATACGAAAGCAGCCGCCGTTCTGCCGATCCAGAATCCGTGCGAAGATAGAGGCCGAATCGAAGTTCGGCAAACAACACCAGTCGATACTGCCGGACCGGTCGATCAACGCGGCGCTTTTACAGTTCCCGATAATCCCGTAGTTCAAATTATTCATAATTTTAAAATCGACACAAATCCCTTATGTCATGGAAAATTTCTAAAGGCCATCGTCAAAAGGCAGGTCAATCCTAACGAGCCATTAACTTCAAACCCGCTCGTGCAAAGCCAATTTCAAGACAATTACACCTTAACGATTATACCAAAAGATTATTTTTATACAAGAGGCGATTTTACGGTTCTTTTCTGTGATTTCTTATGAATCGAGATAAAAATAACATAATTTGTCATTCCCGCGAAGGCGGGAATCCATTTAAATCGTTACGTTCCTGGTTCCCTGCTTTCGCAGGGATGACGGCAAGGATCGATCCGTGCACGTGAAAAGATTGGGAAAAAAGCCCCCACCCGGATGGAAGGCGGTATCTAAGCAGGGGCCCTGGTGAAGACGATAAGATATCAATGAACCGTTACTCTGTTTTTCATATATCCGGTTATCGGTCGAGTTGTTCGCTTTGTTAGTAACTTTTTTTTACATATCTCATTGTTTGCGATAAACAGGCGCCCGAACGTCCGAAATACGCCCTCGCAGACAATTTCCATTTCCGTTTAGGCTTGAAGTTACGGTCTCATAAAGCTATTATGGTATGCGAATGAACCGCTTGGTCCGAAGAACGTATGGGACCATAAGCATAATGACTCTTTGTCGGAATCCGAGACGTTCCGGTGATGAAGGGCAAAAGAGACTATTGATTCGATCAGTGAATCACGAAAGGAGCTATCCCATGCACGATCGCACATCCTCTTTGAAGCAAAGACATTCAGGATTCAACCGTCGTCAGCTCATCGCCGGCGCCTTGGCCGGTGTCGGAGCGGTCGTTACCGGACCCGGGTGGTTAGCGACCGCTAGGGCCGGGAATTCCGCCCGCCGGGGCGGGGCCACGGAAATCGTTACGTTGGGCCGGACCGGCATCAAAGCCACGCGCCTGGCCCAGGGCACGGGCTACAATGGAACCGCACGCTCCTCGGAGCATACGCGCCTGGGCATGAAAGCCTTTACGAAGCTGGTGCGTCATAGCCTGGAGCGGGGTATTAATTTCATGGATATGGCCGACTTGTATGGCTCCCATCAGTACGTTCGCAGATCCCTGGAGGGTGTGCCGCGGGACAAATATATTCTCCTGAGCAAAATCTGGCCGCGGGAAGCCTTTTGGAACATGCCGTCGGGCGGGGCGAAAGAAGAAGTGAATCGTTTTTGTAAGGAAATGAACACGGATGTCATCGATATCTGCCTGATCCACTGCATGACCAACGGCGAGTGGCCGAAGGACCACGCACGGGTCTGCGACGAGCTGGACGAGATGAAAGAAAAAGGAGCGGTTCGGGCCGTCGGCGTTTCGTGCCATAATTTAGATGCTATGAAAGTCGCGGCCACCCTTCCCTGGACCGACGTCATTTTGGCGCGCATTAACAACGTGGGTAAAAGCGCCGCGATGGACGCCTCCGTCGAGGAAGTCGTGCCGGTGATCAAGCAGGCCAGGGCCAATGGGAAGGTCGTTCTCGGCATGAAAATTTTCGGCGCCGGCGCGCTGGTCTCGCCCGAGGCGAAGGACGCCTCGATCAAGTTCGTCCACGACAATAATCTCGTGGACGCCATGACCATCGGCATGTTAAGCCCCGAACAGGTGGACGACACCATCGAGCGAATAAATAAAGTGTATACGTAATGTTCAAGCAAACGTCGGGTGGCAGCCTCAAGCGAAGCTTGGGGATGGCTTCGAAAATAAAAAATCAAATATAAAAAATTAAAATTATGGAATCCGCCTTCGGCGGATGACTTCCTTAATTTTGCATTTTACATTTTGATTTTTGCATTTGGTTTTGAGGCTGCCCCCCTTATTAATCCACGATTCACTCCTCGATCAATTCCGCATTGAATGATGCTCTGAAATGATGTATAGTGGCTTATCGTCGAATAGCCCATAAGTCATATTCAAAGGAGCCATCATGAAACGACACATCCAAGATAACACGTCGAAATCGTTATTAACAGAAACCGACACATCCACCCGGCGGGAATTTCTCTCGCAAAGCGGCAACGTCGTTGCCGGATCGGTTCTTTCCGGTATAGCTTTGCACCGGGCCTATGCCGGCGAGAACAACACGATCCGGCTGGCGCTGGTCGGTTGCGGCGGCCGGGGCAGCGGCGCCGTCGGAAACGCCCTTTCGTCGAAGACCGGCCCGACCAGGCTCATCGCCATGGCCGATGTGTTCGAGGATAAGCAAACCCGATCGTACAACGCCCTCAGCAAGCAGTTCGGCGATCAAGTCGATGTTCCGCCGGAGCGGCGTTTTCTCGGATTCGACGCCTATCGCAAGGCCGTCGATTGCCTGCGTCCCGGCGACGTCATGATCCAGGCGACCCATTCGGCCTTCCGGCCGACGCACGTCGCCTACGCCGTCAAAAAAGGGATTAATGTCTTTATGGAGAAGTCGTTCGCACCCGATCCGGGAGGAACGAAGGACATCTTGCGTATCGGCGAGGAGGCGAAGAAAAAGAACCTCAAGATGGGTTGCGGATTGATGTGTCGGCATTCCTACTCCCGGCGGGCGTTGATCGAGAAGATTCGCGACGGCGCGATGGGGCAGATTCAACTGATCCGCGCTTATCGCATGGATCCCGGCGCCCGAATGGGTCCGTTCAAAGGCGGACAGAGCGAATTGATGTGGCAGATACGCCGGCCGTACTTCTTCCTGTGGGTTTCCTCCGCGTGGTTCATCGAGATGATGATCCATCAGGTTGACGAATGCTGCTGGATCAAAGACGGCTGGCCCGTCAAGGCGGAAGGGCTGGGCGGACGCGAGCCGAACAGTGATGATTGCAGCCAGAACTTGCACACCTACGCTATCGAATATACATTCGCCGATGGGACGAAGGCGATGGTGAATAGCCGAAACCAGGGCAACTGTCATAACGAGTTCGCGACGTTCGTACATGGCACCAAATGCGCGGCGCAATTTTCGGGTAACGTTCACGCGCCGACGGTGCACATCTATAAAGACCAGCGAACGGATAAGAACGATATTACCTGGCAGCCGCCCAAGGAGAACATGAGCCCTTACCAGGTCGAGTGGGACGAGTTGCTCAGCGCGATCCGAGAGGATCAACCATACAACGAAGTTGAACGGGCGGCCTACGCCAATTTAGCTTCGATCATGGGACGCGCCGCGATTCACTCCGGCAGGATTATCACCTGGGACGAGATGCTGGCCTCCGATTTCAAGTTCTGCTCCTCCGGAAGGAGTCCTGTGGAGAACGTGGCGGATTTCACCTATGACAGTCCGGCTCCCGTTCAGGCCGATGCTCAGGGGCGTTACCCTGTCCCGACTCCAGGTAAATGGACGGAGATTTAACAATAATTTAAAATCTCATCCTTTACCATTTAAGGATCAACTTTGATGTAATTCCTTCAATAGTAATAACGTAAAACGATTTGTCATTCCCGCGAAAGCGGGAATCCACTTATATCGATACGTTCCTGGATCCCTGCCTTCGCAGGGATGACAACAAACATGAGTCAGTATGAGTTAAAATAGTTGTTTTCATGAGGAATAGATCATGTGTAGAATCGTAAAATGGATAGTTTTTATGAGACTGTAGCACAATTACCTGTCGTTTTTTAAAGCCTATCACATCAACCAGTCGATTTTACTTCCAGAAACGTAACCGAAAAAAG
>JAFGTG010000199.1 GCA_016934255.1 Sedimentisphaerales bacterium | reverse complement strand
ATAACAATAGAAATATGAATGCTTACTCCGGCGTCAAAGCCAACTTCCCGACCGTTTACGGCGGTAGCACCGGGCCTTATGGACCGGCTCACTTGAATGACATCGTCGTGGCCTATTTGGGTAAGAGCATTACACGGGAAACCGATGCTGACACAGGCACGGATGAAGACGGCGTTAATAACATCACCCCCCTGTCTGGTTTATCGGATAACGATGGCGGCGATGATGGTATAGAATTGCCGCTCAATCTGCCTGATTGTCAGTGGGCGACGTTCGATTATACCGTCACCGTCATCGATCCCGACGTCGATCTTTGGGTCAATATCTGGTTCGACTGGAACCGGGACGGCGACTGGGACGACACGATGGAATGCGCCCAGGGAGCCGCACCGGAATGGGCGGTTCAAAACCAGTTCCTGTTCGATCTGGCCGAAGGCGCCAATGTGATCACGACGCCGGCGATTCTCTCCTGGCATCCTGAGAATGGGCCGGAAAAAATCTGGATGCGTATCACGCTTTCGGAAGAGCCCTGGAAGGGCGGCAGCCATCCCGATGACAAGGGCAATGGTGGTTCCGGGCCACAGGGTAAGTATCAGTATGGCGAAACGGAAGATTACTTGTTCACTCCGGACACCAGCTATACGATCTGCCAGGACTTCAACGGCGACGGCGTCATTAACACCGATGACCTGGTCGATTTCACAGCCGACTGGCTGGAGAATTGTCCCGACTAAGCAGTCACATTTTTAAAATGTTCTATTAGGGCTGTGCGTTCATCACTCACAGCCCTTTTTTTATGCGCCCACGATCCTCACATAACATTTGATCCAGCGGCGTCTTCTCAATATAATCATTGTATGGCTTTGCTTGGTCAGTGCGGACTCGAAATGAATCATGACAGATGTAACTCGCATATTAAACGCGATTGAGCGAGGCGATGGGAAAGCTGTCGATGAACTCCTCCCGGTCGTCTATGAGGAATTACGCCTTCTGGCCGCTCAGAAAATGTCTCAGGAGCGTCCCGGCCAAACGCTCCAGGCCACGGCTTTGGTTCATGAAGCCTACGTCCGCCTGGTTAACGATGGCTCTTCTCGGAATTGGGAGAGTCGAGGTCATTTCTTTGCCGCGGCGGCCGAGGCGATGAGACGGATTCTCATAGAAAACGCCCGGCGCAAGAAAAGTCAGAAACTGGGCGGAGACCGCAAAAAAGTCGAATTGAATGAGGTAGTGCTTATCCCTCAAGATGAATCCCATGCCGATGAACTGATTGCCCTCAATGACGCTTTGGGCAAACTTGCCGAACAAGATAAAACCAAAGCGGAATTGATTAAGCTGCGTTTTTTCGCAGGATTGACCATCGAGCAGACTGCGAAAATCCTGGGCATCTCGATCGCCACTGCCAAACGCCACTGGACCTATGCCCGAGCCTGGCTCATTCGGGAAATCGGCCGGGACAATTAAGTTAGCTTGACTTTAAAACGGTTCGTTTTTCTTTTTTTTACAAAAAAATTGAGCCACTTCAATTCTAAATTTCGCATTGTAGATAAGGAGCCAAGCCGTGACAAGTGAAGTGAAAAAAGAGGAAATGATTTTTGACGCCGCAATCCGCTTTAAAAGCGATGCCGAACGCCACGCTTACGTGACGCAGGCTTGCGGCGACGACAGTGAACTGAGAGACAACGTTGAGTCTTTGCTCCAGGCTCACGAAAGCCATAGCCTTCTGGACGAACACGTTATTGACCTTGGTGTGAGTTTGGATGAATCTCCTTTGACCGAGCAACCCGGCACGGTCATTGGGCGCTATAAACTCTTGGAACAAATCGGCGAAGGGGGCATGGCGGTCGTTTATATGGCGGAACAGCAAGAGCCGATCCGCCGGAAAGTCGCGCTGAAGGTCATTAAATTAGGTATGGACACCAAGTCGGTGATCGCTCGTTTCGAGGCGGAACGACAGGCCCTGGCCATGATGGATCATCCGAATATCGCCAAAGTCCTGGACGCTGGGGCAACCGAGACGGGCCGGCCGTATTTTGTCATGGAGTTGGTTACAGGCGTTACCATCACCGAATACTGCGATAAGAACAATCTGAATACCAAGCAACGGTTGGAATTATTTATTCAGGTCTGCAACGCCGTTCAGCACGCCCATCAGAAAGGGATCATCCATCGAGATATCAAACCTTCAAACATCATGGTTACGCACCAGGACGGCAAGCCTATGCCCAAAGTCATTGATTTTGGTATTGCCAAGGCCATCAATCAAAAACTGACCGAAAAGACACTCTTTACCCGCTATGCCCACATCATTGGCACGCCGGCCTATATGAGTCCCGAGCAGGCCGAGCTAAGCGATCTGGACATCGATACCCGCACCGATATATACTCTTTGGGCGTCCTGCTCTATGAATTGCTGACCGGAACGACCCCCTTCAGTGAAGAAGAGCTTCGCGAAGCCGGCTACATCGAGATGCAGCGGGTGATCCGGGAACAGGAGCCTGTCCGGCCGTCCACAAAACTCAGCACCTTAGGCGGAACCTTGACGGATATAGCAAAGCACCGTAGCGCCACGCCTGAACTGCTAACGAAAGCCATCCGCGGCGACCTGGACTGGATTGTGATGAAGTCGCTGGAGAAGGACCGCGGTCGTCGCTATGAGACGGCGAATATGCTGGCTTTGGACATCCAGCACCATCTGGGCCATGAGCCGGTCATGGCCAGGGGGCCCAGCCCAACGTATCGTCTGCAAAAATTCCTCCGCAGGCATCGTTCACACACCATAGCGGCTCTCGCTTTACTCATTATAGCCAGCGTTGTGGTTGTCATTCTTTCGATGTGGCGCAAGGATCGGCTCCAGCTTGACGAAGCGGAAGGCTTCCGGCACAGGGGCATCCTCTCCCAGGCCCGTGAACAATATGCCAAAGCAGAGCGCGACGCCGCCCTTGAAACGATCCAGCCCATCCTTCGAAGCCGACACGTTGGACCGGAAGCTCAACTTCTCCATGCGGGCATCCTCGTGGATAACCGCCGTACCAAAGAGGCGATTGCCATGCTGACGGATCTGCTCGATAAACCACCTGAGATCGCCGGGGCGGCTCATTCACTGCTGGCCCGTATCCTCTGGGAAAGCGAATCGCCCGATGCCGAGAAGCTCAAAGAGATTGAACAGCACCGTCAAAAGGCACAGGCCATGCTGCCAGAGACGGCCGAAGCCTATTTTCTTCGGGCCATGACGGCCATAACAATAAAAGAACAGCTTGCCTCGCTCGACAGAGCCTTACAGCTTGATCCGGGCCATTATGAATCCCGCCGACTGAGGGCCTTTACTTTCTACGCCTCCCGGAAATATGAACGTTTGCGCGATGATGCATTAGCTATGACGATCCTTCGACCACGAGACCCGTTAGGTTACTCTCTACGTGCAATGGCACTACGAGAATTGAAAAAATGCACAGAAGCCATCATAGAGTATGATAATGCAATAGCCCTCACGGCTAAGGGAAGCCCGGAGTATATTGATCTATCTGTCCAGCGCTGTGAGACACTTCTATGGATGGGCGATTACAAGCGCCTTATCGCAGATGCCCGGGAATGCGTCAAGCTCTCACCCAACAAGCCTGTCTTTCAATATCACATCTTCTCTGCCCTGACGGCCCTTGGCGACGATGATAAGGCAAATACCGTATTTCGTGAGATTGTTGGACGTACCCCCACCTCTCGAAATGACTTCCGGGACTGGTGCGCCAAATACATCTTCGACACGTTGGAGGCCGGTCGTTCTTGGCATCCGGCGGACCGTAAGCCTGCGGGTGCAGACGTGTCACGGGCGTCCCTTCGTGTCGCGGGCATCTTGCCCGCGAGTACCGAAGGCGTCCCGCCTTCGAATCGAGGGCCAGAGGCCCTCGGGACGCGCGGGCGGGACGCCCGCGACACTGTGGCAGCGGCTTTTCTGCCGATGGTGGAGGCGGAGGAGACATATCGTGAACTTTCATCTAAGGCCCGGCGGTTGACCACGGATGGCTTCAGCCCCCGCTGGTCACCCGATGGGAGCAAGCTCGCCTTTAGCGCGGGTGTACACGGCTACAGCGGCGTAGCGGTCTTTGATCCGGCCACGAAGGAAACAGAGCTTTTAATTGTCCCCGGCAAAGATCCGATGTGGTCGCCGGACGGCAAGTACATCGCCTTCGTGCGCGATTGCCAGCTTCTTCGCATCTCAGAATTCATTGCTCTTGAACCCCAAGAACAGCGTCGCTTGAGAACGGACGAAGAAGTATGGATCATGAAGGCCGATGGAACAGAACCCAGGCGGTTGGCCCGTGGCGGCTGGCCCGCATGGAGTCAGGATTCGACGTGTGTTTATTATCATTCGTATGTGGATAGCGCTCTCTGCTCAATCTCCGTTGTGAATCAAGATGGCAAGCCAAGACGGGTCATTAAGTCTTCAAATCCCTTTCCCTCTATCTCACCAGACAATCAATACATAGCGTATTTTGAACAGGGATCGCTAAAGATCAAGGATATAGTTTCGCAGACCATTATTGCCGAACAATCTGCGCCCTTCGCAACATGGGGCGGCCCCATTTGGTCCCCGACAGGTCAAGAACTCTGTCTGGCCGGTCGAAACGATAGCGAGGACAGGATGGGACTTTGGATTTATAGTTTGGATCAGAACGAACCTTTAAGGATTTTGGGAGGCCAGATCACGTTTGGTGCATGGGCATCAGATGGTATGAGGCTCGTCTTCTCCCTGGGTGTCCCGTACTTCGATATCTGGGCCGCAGACCTCGCCCCCAACGTCTCAACCACTGAGGCACTTGGTCCGGGTAAAACAATGGATGAGCACGTCCATGAGATGCTTGCCGTTTATAACCGCAGAATCAAAGCTGATCCAAAGGACGCCTACGCCTATTCCGGCCGCGCGCATTATTACGATTGCTTGAACGACAAGGCAAAAGTCAGGGCCGATATGAAGAACTGGTCAGCCATACTGAGTGCTCCAGATATGCAGACCACCATCTCTGAAAATATCAGGCGTATCATCAATGGTCCATTTAATTACCAATTCGTCTTTTCTGCAGAAAGACCTGTGAATGAAACTCCAATACTCAATATTGCCTTCGGGCAGAAACCGTCAGGTTCCTTCGTGCAACCTGGCTGCGATAGCAGCATAAAAACTGCTAAGAAAGGAAGGTGTCACATGAAGACGTTTCAAATTCCAATAGTATCAACGTCACTTCTTGGGCTTTGTCTCTTGTCAGGCCTTGACACGCCGCCCGCGCATGCCGATTTCACCTTGGGCACGCCCATCGAAATTGGGACGCCGATCTGGTCCTCGGGCCACGATCCACAAGGGAGCTGCTTCTCTGGTGACGGGCTGGAGTTGTACTTCTCCTCAAATCGACCCGGCGGACATGGTGGAAAGGACATATGGGTAGCCACGCGAGAAGCAGTAAACGCACCCTGGGGAGAACCGGTCAACCTCGGATCGCCTATCAACGACGCGGGGAGCCAGATTGAACCAGGCATCTCGCCCGATGGACTGGAGCTCTATTTCGGGAATTGGAACGATTGGAATATACGGGTATGCAAACGCCCATACAAGGACGCTCCGTGGAGTAACCCGGAGTTTCTGGGGCCACCGGTCGGCCTGGGTAGCGAGACAGGCGTGAAGCTCTCTGCCGACGGCCTTTCGCTCTACTTCAGCGCCAAGTCACCACGCCCCGGAAGCTACGGCAAATTGGACATCTATGTGTCCATGCGAGCCACCACTGCTGACTCTTGGGGAGAACCTATCAATCTTGGGCCCAACGTGAATACCCCTGCCAACGATGCTTATCCGTGCATATCCAGTGATGGCAGGGTCCTGTTCTTTAACTCTGACCGGCCCGGCAGCTACCACCCCAGCGGCTATGATATATGGGTCACGAGACGAGCAACCACCAGCGACTCTTGGGGGCCGCCGGTCAACTGTGATATCATCAACGATCCTGCCATATTGGGTCAGGCGTTTAAGGTCTACCCAACGATCTCACCTGACGGTTCAGTACTTTACTTTGAACGCGGTTACGACATGTGGCAATCCTCAATAACTCCAATCATCGACTTCAATTGCGACGGCGTTGTCGATATTGCGGACGTAGGCATTATGATTGAGCACTGGTACATGGATTATTCCTTGTGCGACATCGGTCCGATGCCGTGGGGTGACGGCATCGTGGATGCGCAGGACCTGAAGGTCCTCGCCGAGCACTTATTTGAGGAAGAAAATCCACCGACTCAATAGATAGCCTTTGTAGCCACGGAGACATAAAAATCCTATTAGATCAGTGGATTAAGCGAGTAGGGGTAATCCTGTGTCATTGCCGAGGATAGGCACGCGGGGTTGCCCCTACCGGAAGGCGGTTCTGGGCAGGTAGAAGATGCCCGGTCCGACACCGTCGGGATAGGGGGTGATGCCGTCGGCCGAGATCGAGACTTTCATCGGCGTGACATCCGCCGGCGTGTAGGTTTCGACGTGGCCGTCGGTGAAGCCGGCCCGCATCTGGATGTTCGGAGGACTTTCCGGATCGCCTTCCTTTGACCAATAACCTGAAAGGAGCCACGTCTCGGGCGTGATTTTTGCCCCCTCGAAGGGTTCGCAGCTTCCGTGAGACCAGGGGCTTCGCCAGTGATCGTAGCCGAAATAGTCCGTGACGAGCAGCTTGCTGTATTTTCTGCCGCCGTCCGCCGGGCCGCGAGGACCTCTGAACAACACGCGGGGGCCGCCGACGTACCCGATATAATTCCAATAGAAACAATACGTGCCGCCCAGAGGATCTTCCGAGTAGGAGCCGTCTTCCGGAAAATCCCAATCGTCGCCGGCGTCCCAGGCCATTTGCAGATATTCGTATCTCTGCGGAGCGTTGGGACAATACAACGTCCGGGCGTCGGACATGTAACTTCGCAAGTATTCACTCATCGACCGATGCGAACTCGGAGTGCGTTTGACGGTTCCGGCCAGCTTCGTCGGGTCCGACCAGTTCCAATACTCGTCGGTTCCGACCATCGCGACGGATTCGGGGTATCTCTCATCGTTGTCCGAGGCGTAAAGGTTCAGGTTCGATGTGATTTCCCGCTGGTTGGTCATGCTGTGCATCGCCTTCGTATGACGGCGAATTCGACTGTACGTCGGCACCATGATTCCCATGAGTAACGAGATGATGGACATAACGACAAGGAGCTCAATGAGAGTAAATCCCCCCGATTGATTTTCGATCGCCGAATGCCGATTGCCGATTTCAAATTGAAAACCGAAAACCGAGAATCGAAAAGTTCCCTTCCCCCCCATCCATTTGTTTTTCGTTCGGACGTAAATTTTCCTATCCTCCTGCCGTGCCCAAACTCCATTGCCTCGCCCAAGGCGTCCCCAATGGGAGAGCTTGCAGAACCTACCGAGTTTAACTGGTTAATTATATGCTCTGCTTCACCCCTTTGTCAATTAAAAAATCTTAGGTCCGGTAAAAATATTCCATATCTTCAATAACTACCTTAATACAAACAACTTAGATTTCGGTCGAACGATGATGATTTTTATTGACTACGACCTATAGTACTAATACCCACTTTTACTCGCAAAGGGCGTTCCACCATAAGCCCCCACATTGATATAGCGTCCATAAGGCTTTTGCTCGCGTCCAATATCCATGTCGGGATCGCCTGCATCAATGCAAGGACTGTTTATCTGATCATACACCCATGTTTCCGTATGGGGTGAGTATCTGCCGTTTTTGGACAAAAGATGGTAGTCGTCACGGTCCGCATCGGCAAATCCAGGACCGTCATCACTCTCATAGAAGTTGCCGGTGCCCGTCGTATCCACAAAACTATATCGAGCGTTGCAATGAGAAAGATCGCCGTTTTCGTTATTCCAGAAAATACAGTTGACGATATCAGGATCGGCGCCCCCATAGCCCACGACGCCATATTTATTATCGGTGATCGTCAGATTCGCCAGAGTGGGCGAGGCCCCATAACAATAGACGCCTGCTTCCCCGCAATCGGTGATGATGAAATTACGCACTACGCTATTGGAGCTTTCGGCAGTATAAAAGGAAAAGGCATAGCCGCTCCCTGCCGTGACAACGGCGGCATCGCTTGCGCTCTGGATGGTGAGGGAGCTGCCTCGAAGGATCACTTCCTCATGATACGTCCCCGGCCAGACCATGATGACATCTCCATTAATGGCTTGATCCACTGCCTTCTGAATCGTAGCGAAGGCATCGGATCGGCTCAAACCCGTGTTGGAATTTCTGCCCATGGATTGATCCACATGATAAATCCAGGCACCACTGCCTTTGCTTGCTTCGGCGGTTCCACCATAGGCGCCCATGTTGATACGACTGCCATTGGTCAGAGGCTCGGCATCCACCATATCCAGGGGATCGCCGGCATCAATACACGGACTGGTATTCCAATCGGTGACCCATTGGTCTCTATCGGGATCATAACGGCCATAGTCTATGCCGGATTTTAAATGATAATCATTGCCTGTGGACGAGGCGAAGAGAGGATCCTCATCGATATTGCCCTGCCCCGAATATCCCCCTTCAATATCGGAATAGAGAATCGGACGGCTCAAGGACGGATTCTGTAAAATGACGGCCTTCCCGTCGTTATCCCAGACAATGCTATTGATAACCGCTATATTACTGGTCACGGAATGAATCCCTCCCCCGGTCGAACTGGATGAATAGCTTCCTGAGAGGTTGTTATGGGCAATCGTGCAATTGATAATATCCACAGATTCTCGGACGCTTTCCGATGAAGACCAGGGCGCCGAACCGATAAAGACGCCGCCGCCCGCATTGGCGGTATTCTTCGAGATGATACAATTCTTTAGATACACTTCACTTATCGAAGACGTCGAACCGCCGGCGTAGAGGCCGCCGCCTTTGAGGGTTCTCGTAACGGTGGCGCTATTGGAGGCAATCGTACAGCCCGTCATGGTGACGGTGCTCTGCCAGCAATACACGCCCCCGCCGAGACTTTCGTCATAGCCCATATTATTCTTAATTGTGCAATTAATCATGGTCACATCAGAATCTCGGATGATCCCGATGCCGGCTCCGAAGCCGCCGGTTCCCGAGGTCCCATGGCCGCCGGCGCTGCAATCTTCGATGACACAATCGATGATCGTCGGTGAAGCCTCCACACACCCGATTCCCCCCCCCACCTCCGCGGCACAATCCTCTATGATACAGTTAATAATCGTCGGACCGCTTTTTTCGCAGTATATCCCCCCTCCCACAGGATGAGCCGAGCTTGGATTCCAGTATGCACTATCCGACGGAATGTCGGAGCCTTCCACGAGGCCATTGATAATTTTGAATCCGCGAAGAACGGAGTCCGAGTCCTCATAATCTTGAAAATAGAAGCCTCTATGGCTTCCCTGGCAATCAATGATCGTCCGATCCGGCCCGTTGGCGCTGCGCACCGTGATGGCTCTGCCCTTAAAGTCGATATCCCAGTTCCCATCACCGGAATACGTCCCTGGAGCGACCTCGACGACATCTCCATCGCGAGCTTCTCTGATCGCCATCTGGATCGTACTATAATCACTCGGTACGTAAAACGTCGCCGGTTCCTCGGAGAGTTCTACGCTGAGATCATCGATCAACACACCGGTTCCGAGAAAAGTGACATAACACGTGCCTCGTACCGACTCCATCCGAATATCATAGCTCCCCGGAGAAAGCTGTTGGGGATCCGTCCACTCGACTCCGTCGGACGAAAGTTTGTATTGGAGATAACCTGTGCTGGCGCTTCGACTCAAATCAAAATGCAGGATTCCGCTGAGCGCTCTATCCGGAAGCGTCGAGCCCGTCGGAAAACGATAGCTTAAGGAAGCCTCTAATCCATGATAGCCTTCAAATCCCAGTTCTCGCTGATATCCTTCTTCTTTATAATATAAATAAGGTCTGTCCGATGGAGGATAGGCCCCCTCCGGCCAGAAAACGGAGTGATAGTAAGTTTCGCCCTCTTCCGTCGCCTTGTCGGTGCTGAAATTATCTTGATATTCGTAAGCCCAGATTTGACTTGGGACCAGAAAGATCGCACCAACCGACAATAACGCGGTAGCCACCCAAAACCTACCTGTGCCCCGAAGTCTCATATACGTCATTCTTCTTTCAAAAAACGAACGAAAGTCCCGCCCCTTCGCTCAAGTCCTCGGCGTAGGCCGCAGGTCAAACGATAGTCCGTCTCCCTGCAATCCATTGATATCCTCCTCTTTTGCCCTGATCGTTTCAGGACAATCGGATTTGACGGGAAAAGTGTGTGCGGCACTCACCCCGTTGATCTATCCAAGAGAACCCTTCGCCAGCTCAATGAGCCATAGAACGCCTGAGCTATCTTGCTGATCCGTCCGTTGCCTGGGTCCGACTGGAGATACGAATTCCCCACTCACGCCATCAATCGATTGAAGATACGAAAATTTCAGATTCCCCACTTGACCGTGGTCCGTGAAGAATGTGATTTCATTGATTACATCTGTTTCCAGTTCGATTTTATAAACGACTCTCATCTCCTGGACATTCAATTCCACTTCCGCCACGTCGCTGCCCGGCGTATGTCGAGTCTCGAATGGAATCCGCTGCTGGGCCGCATCGCGACGTATGGTATCGATGGTATGGAATCCGGCCCAGGGTCTTGGAAAACCACTGAAAAAGCTTCCCGCTCTGTAGGTCTGGATCTGATCGGATGCCGACGACTGGATATAAGCGTCCCTACCCGTATCCGCTACAGTAAGGTTTCCGATCTGAAGTTTTAACCAGGGACTATATCGGGCGCTTCTGGAGTAAACAAACGGTATTCTCCCGGTTCCATAAACGCCTCGCCCGTTGATTTGGCCTGATACTCGAAAATAAGTCCATCCGCGTTCGTGCATTTCGTCACGGTTATCCACGAGCTTCGCCGATCCCGGCCAGTCACTCTGGAAATAGTCCTCGTCCAGGACATTGTAATGCCGGATCGCCCACGGCTTGGTCGCTTCATCGGTCTTGCTGCGTTCGGCAACCACCATCAGGCCACGCCCCGAGGCATTTACCCGCTCGACATTGTTCGTTCTGCCTTCTATCTGGCAGATGAAATCGACCATTCCCGCGTCGTCCGTGGGAACCGTCATGACGCTGAGATCGTCTTTCCACATGCGATGATTATTCATTTCCACGCGACCGTCGCTGTAGTAATAATTATCATGGTCGTTCTGAAGCACTTGCCAGGACGTGTTGCCGCCGGGCGTCTTGGCATTTCCACGAAGCATAAGCGGTCCGGAAGGCCCTTGTGGGAAATAATACCAGTATTCTTCGTTGTTATTCTGAGCGGCGACTTGAGCGCCAGTCAGCGCAGCATTCGGATTGTCAGGTTTGTGCCAGGAATTCGAGGTCGTTACCACACCGGCGGTCAATGCCCCGGCGGCCGTCAAGGAAATAATGGCCGTTTTCGTCGTGGCCAGCCCGGCCACGCCCGCGACGACACCGACTTTCATGGCCGCCGATGAGATCGAGATCTGGGCCGCCGCGGCCTTGCTCGGAGCGGTCATCTTGCCGAATATCATCAGAGCGGCCAGTAACGTCCCTTTACTAAAGCCGTTACGGGAAAGCTCCTTCTGCAAAGATCTTTTCGCACGCAAAAACAGCATGCGCGTGCTGAACTCAGTACAGCCCATCGCCTCGGCGATGTCCGAATAGGCCATACCGTCATAGCATCGCATCACCAAAACGGCCTTATACCGCGTTTTGAGCTTCTGCATCGCCGACCAGACGATATGCTTCAATTCGTCCCCAACGAGTCGTTCAAGGCCATCCTGCCTCTCTTTCATAGATTCCTTTCTTTCCATACTGACGGCGGCTAAGTTGCGTTGCGTGCGCTCCGTTCTGTAATGGCGTCGAAGCTTGTTCGTGGCGATACCATGCAACCAGGGCCAAAACCGGTCCGCCTTCTTTAATTTGCCTAATACCTTGCACATTTCGAATAAGCTCTCCTGAACTATTTCTTGAGCCAACTCTTCCTGCTGCGTCATACGATAGACGTACGTGTAGAGGCGTTTTTTCGCCTGCCCGGCCAACAGCTCGAGGCATTGCCTATCGCCGCACTGAGCCCGCTCGATCAGTTCGATCTGGTCTAACTGCTGATCCATACCGGGCTCCTCACATCACTACCATACCT
>JAFGTG010000198.1 GCA_016934255.1 Sedimentisphaerales bacterium | reverse complement strand
CCGACGGCGAGCATATCGGTTTTACATTGGCTCAAATCAACCTTTTGCGTCTTTAACTCAACTTCAATAATCTCTTTCATGTCCTTTGACCTTTGTTTGTATCCTTACTTTTTGTTTTGATTTGTTTTCGCTCGATGTCGAAGGTAGCTTTCGATGAATTCGTCGAGGTCTCCGTCCAGCACGGCCTCCACGTTGCCGACCTGGAAGTCGGTGCGATGGTCTTTAATCATCTGGTAGGGTTGCAAGACGTAGCTGCGGATTTGGCTTCCCCAGGCAATTTCGCCCTTATTACCGTAGAGCTTGGCGATCTGGGCATCCCGCTTTTGCTGTTCGAGCATATACAATTTCGCCTTGAGCATTTTCATGGCCTGGGCGCGGTTATTGTGTTGGCTTCGCTCGTTCTGGCATTGCACGACGATGCCGGTCGGCGCGTGGGTGATCCGCACGGCCGAGCTGGTCTTGTTGACGTGCTGGCCGCCGGCGCCGCTGGCGCGATAGAAGTCGATCCGGATATCGTCGTCCTTGATTTCGATATCGATATCCTCGTCGAATTCCGGCATGACGTCCACCGCGGCGAAACTCGTATGCCGGCGCTTGTTCGCATCGAACGGGCTGATCCGCACGAGACGATGCACGCCGGTCTCGCACGAGAGCTTGCCGAACGCGAAAGACCCGCTGACCCGCAGTGTGATCGAGCGAATCCCGGCTTCCTCGCCCGGCGTGATATCCAGCTCCTTGAAGTCGTATTTATGGTCCTCGAAATATCGCGAATACATCCTCAGCAGCATACTCGCCCAGTCGCAGCTTTCCGTGCCCCCGGCGCCCGCGTGGATGCTGAAATAGCAATTTTTCATATCTTCCGGCCGGGACAAAAGACCCGCCAATTCGATCTGCTCGCATCGTTTAAGAAGCGCGTCCAGGTCGTCTTCCAACTGACTCAGCTCGTCGTTGTCCGACTCCGTCTCGGCCAGCTCGAATAGCTCCTGGAGGTCCTGAACTTCCTGTTGGACCTCTTCCACCGGCTCGATGACCGATTTAAGGGCCTTCAGTTGGGAGACGACGGACTGGGCGGCGTCGGGATTGTCCCAGAAGCCCGTTTTGGACATCTTGTTTTCAAGCTCTTGCAGTTGGGATTTCTTGTTCGGTAAGTCAAAGCCAGTCCCGGATAGTATCCATCCGGGCCGACAATTCGGTGATCGCTGATTTTAATTCTGTTGTTTCCATAGGACGTCTTTATACCACACAGAGGCGGAATATGCAATACTTTCATAAATGTAGGATGGGCAGGTTCCCTGCCCATGCGGTTCGGGACTGAAATGATTATCGTTTTTCCAATGACTGATCGAAGAGCCACTTGAGCAGATAGGGGTCTGTCAAGGGAATATGACTTATATTATGGCCCACGGGAGGTTCGTATCGGGTAAACTTGACGATTTCGATGTTGTTCTTTGTCAAGGTAAGCGTGATGCCGGGATGGTTTTGATTGGGAAACGGCTTTGAGGTTTCCCGGGCCGTTGAATTGCCTGGATACTCTTTCAAGAATTTATACGCATCCTCGGCGACCTGTATTCGTCGCGGCGCATCGGACAGGCCGAGGTGGTACCAAATCGACGTCTTATCCGCAATGGCGTTCCGTACCGTCGTCTGGCTTTGCCCGGCCATTCGGACGATGCCCGCAAATAAGTGGCCGTTGTGATCGTAATAACGATTCACCAGCGCATAGGACCCGGAACCGCCCATGGAATAACCCATCAAGTAAATCCGGTTACGGTCTATTCTGTATGACGTTTTCAAATGTTCAATTTGTTGAATGAGAAGGGTGTTGTCCCATCGGCCGGGAGCGTGGGGCACGTACACAAAGCATGGATAGGTCTTTTTGTCGTTATCGTTGGTAAAACAAGGCAGGGATGAGGGAAGCCCCGAACCACCCCCGCCGTGCAAATAAACGAAGAGGGGATATTTTCTGTTGGCGTTGGTGGGTTTGTCGTAATTCCACGGTTTGCATAAATAGAAATCCCCGGCTGTGTCTTTGATAAATTCCGGTCGATCGGCGTCATCGAAGACTTCGGATGCCGACGTCTCGTTTTCTGATAACGCGCTGCATGAAACCAGTAAAAGAATGGATAGGGATGCTATAAGCAATTTCTCAGTTTTAAGTGACATTACAATACCTCAAATGAATGATTTGTTCAAGAACATAACGCTATAAAAACGTCTTGGAATGAAGAAATGGTACTTCGAAATAACGGGACTGTCAATGGATCCTAAATCAAAAGCTTGGTCCTTTCGGTATTCGTAAGTTTTTTGCCTATGGATTTTACAATCCATGCAGTGACAGATATGGAATAACCGATGGCGGCGGCAATAAGATAGCAAGAAGCTGCCGATTTATATTCAGGTTTTCCAGGCGGCTCTTCGTCCACGTGATATGTACCCTCATGCTTGGTATGAATAACCCCCTCCGGTCTTCCTCCCGTGTAGTAAAAGTGATTGAGTACACCGAAGATAGTGCTAAAGAGGGCCAATATTAAGCTAATAGTTAAAATGGTATCCAGACGGCTTATTTTGGTTTTCTTGGTCTTTTTGAGTTCTCGTTTCCTTTTTCGAATAAATTTACGTTTAACGTTCATCCGATGACTCGCTACACACCATGAGCACGTTATTATTTGCTTTTCCGGTTAATACCAACAACAATAGTGATAAACCGGTGATTGACAAGACAATTTTGAGATATCGTGTGTTTTGCAGAGCTTATTCAGAGCCGTGATTGGGGATGGATTGGGCATTGACAGAAGGTCGTTGGGTGGTTAGAGTACGCCTGTCATGAACGGCTCCTGTATCCACGGGTTTTTCAAGGAGAGTAGGCATGAAACATAAAGTACAGTTCATTGGGTTGGTTGTCCTCTTGGCTGGTTGGGTTCTGGCCGGGACGGTTTCGGCGGAGAGTCAAAATAAAAAGGTGCTGATTGTCACGGGGATCGACTATCCGGGGCATAAGTGGAAACTGACGGCGCCGGTTTTGGCTAAGGCCATCGCGGCCGATAAGAGGCTGAGCGTTACAGTCACCGAGGAGCCGAACGACCTGGCGAAAGAGTCACTTGCCGATTACGATGTCGTCGTTTTGCACTTCATGGATTGGGAAGTACCCGATCCCGGCCCGAAAGCCCGCGCCAATCTCCAGCGCGTCGTTCGCGAAGGTAAGGGGTTGGTATTGGTCCATTTCGCTTGTGGAGCGTTTCAAGAGTGGCCGGATTTCGTCAAGCTCGTCGGGCGCGTATGGGACCCCAAGCTGCGGGGACACGATCCGCACGGTAAGTTCACCGTCGAGATCAAAGACAAAGAGCACCCGGCCATGAAAGGCATGAAAGACTTCGAGACCGTCGATGAGTTATATACATGTTTGACGGGTGAGACGCCGATTAAGGTTTTGGCGACGGCGCGCTCGAAGGTGGACGGTAAGGATTACCCGATGGCCTTTGTGCTGAATTATGGCAAGGGGCGGGTCTATCACAACGTGCTCGGACATGATGTTCAGGCGCTGGCCAATCCGGCCGTCGGCCGGCTCTTTCGCAATGCCTGTGCGTGGTGCGCCGGGCTGGAACCGTTAGATTAGAAAAACAATGGGTGGCAGCTTCAAAGCTAAATGCAAAAATCAAAATGTAAAATGCAAAATTAAGGAAGTCATCCGCCGAAGGCGGATTCCACAATTTTTAATTTTAATATTTGATTTTTAATTTTCAGAGCTGCCCTGTTGAGAGTTGAGACGGGAAAGGATTTGGGGCAATGAAAATTGGCTTTCATACCGATGCGTTTAATTCGGCGTATTTTAGCTTCGAGAAATGCCTGGACTGGGCGAAGAAAAACGACGTTCACCTCATCGAGTGCGGCCTGATCGACGGCGTAAGCTGGATTCACGGTCTTGGGTATCAGCCGCATGTTGCGCTGTATGAAGATCCGTTATTGCTCCGGCAAAAAATGGATAGCTACGGCGTACGATTCTCCCAGGTGGACGCGGCTTATCCGCTCTCCGGCAAGGACGGTCCCCTTCGCGGCGTGCCCTATGTGCTCAAGTCGATCCAGTGGGCGCACCTGATCGGCTGTCCCTGCGTGGATACGACCGACGGGATGCTCAAGCCCGAAGGGCTGAGCGACGCGGAGGCGATGGAGATGATGAAACGCAGCTACGAGCAGATTATCGAAGTCGCCGAGGCCCATCAGATGATCCTCAATATCGAGCCGCACGGGTACTTCACGACCAAGCCCGAGATGATGGGGAAAATGCTGGATTTCTGCGACAGCCCGTATTTGCGGATGAATATGGATACGGGCAATACGTATATCGCGGGCCAGGATCCCGTGGCGTTTCTGAAGCGATTCATCGACAAGGTCAGCCACGTGCATATCAAGGATGTTTCGGAGTCTTTAGCCGCGGCGACCAGGGGCGAGCAGACCGGCATCGCCGTCAGTCAATGCGCGCTGGGTGACGGTGTCAACGCCGACAACATCCGCACGTGCATAGAAATGTTGCGGGATTCCGGCTATGACGGCGTGCTGAGTATGGAGTGTGAAGGGCAGGCCGGGCCGATGATCGAGCAATCGCTAAAATGG
>JAFGTG010000197.1 GCA_016934255.1 Sedimentisphaerales bacterium | reverse complement strand
TCATATTGGCCATCCGGCAAAAGGAAACCGAGCGTACTCTCACCCCACCATTTCCCCGGCTGAATAGGTCCCGCTCCATGCTGGCTTCCATGTGCATTCCCCGCCTCACCCAGGTCATTTCTTGGATCACCTCGATAGAATTTTAGCTCAAACGGTGGGATGACGAAGTCATTCGTGTTATGTATTGAAACCTTCAGACGATAAACCCCTCGATTCTCATCGAAGAGAATTTCAAAGTTTGCTGGTTTGATATCAATGCCTGAACGTTTTTTTGTTGTCGTTTTTTCACTCAATGTTTCGGATTCTAACGGTTTCTTCGGTTGTCTTCCCTGGATGACCGCTGAAGCCTTATTGTTTGTCTCATCTGATTCGTCAATCATGTTGTCCGGATCAACGACCACAAAAATTTCAGTCTCATCCTCATTTAAAGTAAAAGGATGTGTTCCCTCATTCCATGTGCTTCCCGGCATAATGGGGCCTGCATTATGATATCCGGGATAGACCTTCTTTCCTCCCTCGCTTGGATCACCTGCATAGAAATGGACCTTAAATCGAGGAATCGGTTGGGAGCCTTTATTCTGGAGCCGAATCTTGGCACTAAAGCGACCGTCGGATTCCGGAATCACAGTTACATCCTTATCTTCAATAGCAATATCAACTTTAGAAGATTCGGTTTTGTACTTTGGATAGGCATCAGAAACATGTATGGCTCTGAAACAACGTTTATCGTTCCATTCTTCTTTCAGGTTGTTCCAACTTGGCGCAGACCAGGCTTTTACGAACAGTTTGTCGCCAACAAATGGGCCCGTGCCGATGGAGTTATCGACGCGTACCCAGCGATTGTTCAGATATACCTCGTTGTACGTATGGTTCGCACCGCCGCTGCCGGGGCCCCAGTCATAGCCTTTCGACATCACCCGCATACGGAGCTGATCCGCCAGAGGCTCAGGATCTTCCGAGTAACGAGTCATCAACGGCAATGTTTGGATCAGCCTCGTTGGAATCCCCGCGGCGCGGAACAACGTGCCCCTCAGGATCGCCGTCGAGCTGCACGTTCCATGCACTTTGTTTTTGAACATCGAGTCGCCCAGGAAATTGGTCTCAAGGAACTGTTTATCCCGTTCCGAGCTACCAAGCGACTGGTGCCAAACGATATCACCATCGATGATATGAAGATACTCCCAATGCGGCATTTCCCTTACAAGAGAGGTTTTGCTATTCATCCATTGCAGCATTTTATCGATGGCTTCAACGTCTGTCGAAGCGTCTTGAATGATGTTTCCGACTTTCTTTTTCATCTCGGGTGAAAAGTTCATCGAAGCCGTCGGTTGGATATATTCTCTTAGCTTTTTTTTAAGATCCTCTTTCGGAAACGGCTGAGCATACACGTGGGGTTCCGCAAATGGAAAAATAAGGACTTCTACCACTCTTGCATCATCGAGCATCGGTTGTTTTTCGACGGGACGTGCGTCTTGATACAGATCATTAATCATTTCCAGACTCGATGGGCGTCTGATTTCGCAGATCGCTCGTATTGAGTAGGCATATTCTCTCCGCTCCTGCCAATCCCCGTCCGGCTTGCCATCTCCGTCGCTGTCTTTCTTCGTGGGATCTGTTCGATACTTACAGTGTTCATCATAGTCAGAAAGGCCATCCCCGTCCGTATCGGAGGACTTGGGATTTGTACCCAGTTTGGCTTCGAATTCATTCTCCAGGCCGTCTTTGTCCAGGTCAAAGGCCGTCGAAGCGTCATCATCGGATTGCTTTTGCGCTCGTGCCATCGGTAGGAGTACCACAGCAAGAGTCAATACTATCACCAAACCGAGGATTCCGGGTTTTGCGCTTTTAGGAATTGGTCGATTTAACATTTGTTTGATCCTCCCTTCTAAGGCTTTCTTGGATTCTACGACACTTATAAGGCGCAGACTCAGGCTCGTTTTGAAGAATGCCATCTCCGCAATATCAATCAAGGTATTACTGTACTTCTTCGCTCCGCTTCCGAGTGTGACAAGCACCATTTCATCGACGGCCTGCTCGCGAATTCGACGAACGATCAGATTCGTGAGCCAGACAAGTGGATTATAGAAATAGATAATCTGCAAGATCGTTTGGACGGAATTGATCCATAAGTCGCTTCTTTGAATATGACACAATTCGTGGATCAGGACCGCTCTGAGTTGGTCTTGCGGCAATTTCTTGATAAGATTTGTTGGCATGAGAATTACGGGTTTGAAGAAGCCGCAAACAGCGGGGCTGGAAATCGTGTTCGATAAACGTAAGTCGATAGGACGTCGGATACCCATCTGTTTGCTGCATTGATTTAAAATCTCAGCGAATCGGTTCTTCGCTGATTCACTTTGAGCGATAAGTCGGTTAACGAACAAAATCCGTTGAATGAGGAGAGCCGAAAGAATGAGTACGCCCACGAGCCATAAGACGAACACGACAGCTTGCCAGGTGAGAACGTTTAAAGGTGAAACGACGGGCGTAGCTGGGCTGGCTGATTCAGCCGTTATCTGAGGCGCTTGATCCTGCGGAATTTCAAAGAGAATGGTGTTTCCAGAAATAAGGTGGGGAGACTCAGTGATTTCGTGGGGAGGATTGGTTAATTGTTCTTCCAAAGCATGCGATGTGGCAGACAGAATATTACCACGCCAATAACCAATTCCCGTAGGCAAACTTAGTGAGGGTGGCAGGATGAGCTTGACGAAAATCAACATCCATATCCAGTATCTTAACGTTGCCCTCACGCGTTTTCGTATGAGTAAATCAAAGATCAGTAGCAAAACAATCAGGACGCCGGACTGGACGAACATACTCCCGGCATAATAGCAGAATCCATCGCCCAGACGGTTCAGGATCGTTATTAAGTTATTGATTATTGGCGTCATCTCTCGCTTTTTCCTTTCTTCCGCTGTCTGTCTTTTGTTTATCAACGAGCTTTCGTAATTGGGACGCTTCTTCTTTCGATAGCCCTTCGTGTTCGATCAGGAATTGCATCATCGGCGTCAACGCCCCGTCGAAGGCCCGCTTGAGCATTCGACGGAATTCTCCCCGCCTGGCGTCCACTTCACTAATGCAGGATTTGAAGAGTTGAAGATTCCGGATCTTCTCGATTTTTAGAAATCCTTTCTCCACCATGCGGTCCATGGTCGTTTTAACGGTACTGTAAGCCCGGCTTCGACCCCCGGCCAGCGTTTCCTGGACCGTACCGGCCGCACAGGGTTCTTTTTTCCAGACGACCTTCATAATCTCCCATTCAACTTCCGTTAATTCCGCAGTGGGCTGTTCCTCTCGGTGTTTTTTATCTTGTTTTAATTTCGGCATATCTCAATCTCCTTATTCTACACATATAAATAATATTCGACAAATATCGAATATGTCAAGAGGAAAAAAATAAAATATTTTGATTTTTTTGTACGATTGTCGATCAAGTCACACGAAGATACCGGGATTATTCCGACGAAGAAGGGGTAATGATCGTAGATGTGACTATTTCAGCTATCTAATGCCCTTTGTGTTATCTTCCTTAACGATAGGCAAAATTTGCGAATGAGATTGGATCTTCCGGTCGTTTTGATCCTGTTTCATTTGGGTCGGAGGGGTGGTTGGACTATCTTGGTTTTGTAGTATGAAGTTAGGGATAGGTGGCAACGGAACAGCCGTCTGGTTACTCTTCGGTAGCATTTCCTTTTTGAGTGTTTCGTGCATATTCTCTAATGCCGTGATGGTATCAAACAGCATCCTGTTTGTTTGCTGAAGTTCGCTAATGTCGGTTTGCATTTTCTCCAGATTTTGTGCAGCCATTTGCATTTGGTTCGTCAATTCGTTCTTGTTTTTCCAGACATGTTGATGCAGGTTGGTTTGCTCGTCAGTTATCGAACTTATTTCCGTGGATATTTCGGAGACCTTTTCATCGAGGTTCCTGATGCCGGCATGGATGCACTGCTGGTTTTTTGACAGGATTGAAGCCTGCTCTGTGAATCTCTCATTGTTGGCTTTGAACGTTTCATGGAAGGCCGCTTGCTCATTGGCCATGGCGGTTGTCGTTGCAACAATTTGCTGACTGGTCTCGGCGACTTTGTTAACGACCGCCTGGAAGGTTCTCTGTTGTTGTTCAGCGATGTGCGTATTGGCGTTCAGCGCTTGGCTGTTTTCCTGCAGTGCCTGGTGAACTCCGGCTTGTTCGTTGGAGATGGTTACAACGCCGTCCGCAACCGTCCGGGTGAGTTCGTGAAGACCGTTCGCATTGGAATTAAGCTGTTTATGGTCGGTATGAAGGGCCGATATTTGAGCGTTGATTGCCTCCGCATGAGCTTGCAATGTCTCGATGAGCGCGACCTGTTCGGCGATCACTTGGCCAATTTCGTGTATGATCTGATTCGTCTTATCATCGAGCCCGGTCACGCCGGTATGGACGGTTTGTTGGCCTTCCAGGAGCGCTCCGATCTGATTGGTCAATTCCTCATTTTTATCACTCGTTGCCTGGTGCGAATCGGCATTTTCGGCGGCCATTTCGGTGGTTTTACGATCAAGTTCGCCCATCATCGTTTGAAGGATATCTTGATTTTTCTCGAAGCCCTGGAGATTATCGGTCACTGCTTGGGAACGATCTTCTACCAAACGGTGCAATTCGGTCTGCTCCTGAGCCGTATGGGTAACGTCGCGGGCAATGGACTCTGCAAGCTCTCGGAGCTTCTCCACATTTGTTTCAATCTGTTCATGACCGGCGGTAAGGGCCGATATCTGGTTATCGCTGGTTTCAGAGTGCGTCTTCAATATCTCACTCATCGTTGCTTGTTGAGTTATCAGATTCGCGACTTCAGATGCTACGTCATTTGCCTTTTCGCCGAGATCTTTCATGTTATTTTGGAAACGATGTTGACTCTCCGATAATGTCGCAATGTTTCGACTCGTTTCTTCAATCTTGTTTTCTAAGGCTTCCCGTAGGGCGGTTTGCTCGGTAGTTATCGCTTCTATTGAAGTGGCAGTGTTCCGGCCGATTTCGGCGAATTTGTTGAGTTCTGCTTGCAATGCTTCGGCGTTGCTTTGCAATGCTTGTTGCATTCCGGCTTGCTCATCAACGATATTCGTAATGTGGGTTGAAGCCGTTTGAATCAGGTCTTGAAGGGCATTAATATTGCTTTCAAACTGCTCCTGGTCGGCCGTAAGGGCCGATATTTGGGCGTCAACGGCCTTTATTCGAGACTGCAAGGCCTCATTCATGGTCGTCTGGCCGGCGAGTACGGCGGCCACATCGTTAGCTAATCCCTGCTTATTGTCTTCCATTGTTTGTCGCAGTATATGATGCTCTTTCTCAACAATTTCTTTGAGCGTCCCGGCTAAATTCCGCAGGATGTGCTGGTTCTCTTCGAGCAAAGAAAGCTTCTTTCCGACCTCCTCGATACTCTTGAGACTCGTATTACCCATTCGGTGCTGTTCAATTCGTGAAAGGATGATATCCGTGGCGACGGACTGGATATTCTCCTCCATTTTTTTGAATCCATCGGCGCAAACCGTTAACATCAACCAGACGGCTATTAGGGTATAAAGCAAGCCCGTCAGAATGAAGATCACGACATTGTCGTTGTCCAGGGCCGTTCGCAGGGGGCTCGATAAGGCTACCACGGCAATAAAAGCTAACACAAGAAACAGCAAAACGGAGGGCACAACCATTTTGATCCACTTGTTTCTCGGGCTTTTCTCACCTTTGAGTTTATCTTCCTGGACGGTCTTTTTAGCCATAAATCCCATATTATAAAGGCAAAACGTTATCAGGACGTTATACACGTATTCTGAATTTCATCGACCAGATTTAGGCGTGTCTTTATCGGGGGTATCGATAACTTGCGGGTATGTAGTTTAGGCGGCGAGACGCTTGAATTTCGCCCCGGATGCGATGAGCTCGATGGTAAATCCAATGGTACAGACAATAACGCCTATACATAAATGCGTCCCTGCACGCAGTAGGATACTCAGGACTAAGAGAAGGCCGACGAGTGTGAGGAAAAGATGCAAAATCGAGATTTTATACAGGAAATCCTTGGGTGTTATGAAAACGGGGACTATGGAGACCAATGCAATGATGAAGATTGTCCAGCCAAGGGGACCAGTGTGATATCCTGCTTGAAAGGCTGCACTTTGACTGAGAACGTCCGGTATCATCGCCATGCCGGGCATATTTGAAATGCGAACTTGAACCCATGGCAGGAAAAAACCCATAACGACCAATGCCACTCCACCAAGGATGGCGATATCGAGCCGGGAGAAGCTATCCTGACCACGCAATGCATTTGATTTGCCCATCGCCTCAAGCAGGTCGCTTCCTTCTTCAGATGTGATTTTCCCTTCTTCTACCATTTGAAGAATACGTGTTCTTTCCGGACCAGCGGGTTTTTGTGTGTTCACAATTTCTCTCAACATAGGCTTTAGAAAT